>DNLN01000011.1 GCA_003488465.1 Sutterella sp.
GCGAGTTCGGCGTGCAGTTCGACTCCATTGCGGACATGACTGCGTTCGGCGTTGCGCCTGCGCTCGTGATGTACAAGTTCACGCTCGGAACGCTTGGGTCCCTCGGCTGGGCCGCGTGCTTTGTGTACTGCCTTTGCGCGGGAATCCGCCTTGCGCGCTTTAACTGCAACGTGACCGTTGTAGACAAGCGCTTCTTCCAGGGCCTGCCAAGTCCTGCGGCTGCGGCGCTCCTTGCCGGGTTCGTCTGGCTCTCCGTGGAGAACAAGCTGCCCGAGTCCGTGAGCGGCGTGCTTCCCGTGCTTGCGATGCTGATCACCCTGTATGCGGGCTTCACGATGGTGAGCAACGCACCTTTCTTCTCCGGCAAGGCCGGAGTGAACCTGAAGAGTGCACCGTTCCTCGGGATTGTTGCGGGAGGACTGCTCTTTGTGCTGTTCTCGAGCAACATGTCGCTCTCGCTGTTCATCCTGTTCTGCCTGTACGCCCTGTCGGGCTACGTTTATCAGGGATACCTTTTCTTCATGGACAGACCCAATCCCGTTCTGCCGGCTGTCGTTGAGGAGACCGAATCCCAAACCGAAGAGAGCGCCGAGGAGCCAAAGATCGACGCCCAGCCTTCCAGAGAGTAGCGAAGAGAGATCCCCATCAGGCCGCCGGAGAAGACTTCTGAGCGGCCTTTTCAACAACCGTTTCCAGTTCAAGCCGTGTTTGTCGTCGCCCCCAGCCCTCAGTGCGCGCTTTCCGTTCGGGACAAGCGCTATCGCCTCTTTCCCGTGAATGCGATTTACGGGTGCTCGGGAAATTTCCCCGGGACGGGGGCGTTCGCGATGCATTCGCGCGCGCTAACGACGCTTTTTGAGTGCCCGGGAAAAGGTGTTGCGGAGCTTGCCTGGGGCGAGCGGTTTGAGGGCTGCACGGTGAGCGTGCAGCTTGCGGCGGTGATCGGGCAATGCGCCCGGGCCGTCACGCCCGAGCAGGCGCTCGGCTGCGTGTGGGGTTGGTCCGTTGCCATCAGTTTTGAAAGCGAAGCGCTCGCCCGCGAGGCCGGGCCCGGTGCCGCAGTGAATCTTCCCGGATCCCTCGTCATGAATTCAGTGCTTCCCGTGAGGCGCGCACTCGATCCGGTGCAGTCCGACATGTGGCTGCACGTGGGCAACCAGAGGGTCATTTCGGAGAACACCTCGCGGATGATCCGGCCGATCGGCGATCTGCTCAGCCTCGTCTCCCGGCTCTGGGGACTCACTTCGGGCGACGTCGTGCTTTCAGGCAGCCCGCTTGGCCATGTGACGGTCCGCAAGGGAGATGCCTTGGAGGCGGGAGTCGGCGGCATCGGCTCCGTTAGGCTGGTTCTTTCTTAAGGGCGGGCTGTCCGAATGCTCCAGCGCGTAGAACTCAACTCCACCCAGGCCACGCTCGTCGGCATGATCGCTCCCGTGTGCTGGGGCATGAGCGTCGGCCTCGTGCGCGGACTTGACGAGCATCTCGGGAGCACTGCGGGCATTGCGATGATGTCGCTCATCGGTGCCGTGTTTCTCTCGTTTTTCTTCGGCATCCCGTGGCCTTCCAAGTTTCCCCGCAAGTACCTCATTTTCGGGGTGGGGAGCGCCGTGCTCACTGAGTTCTGCTTCACGCTCTCGCTCGCGATCAGCGACGGCGGCAGGCAGTCGATCGAAGTGGGGATGGTGAACTACCTCTGGCCGTGCCTGACGGTGGTGTTCGCGATCCTTTTCAACGGGCAGAAGTCTCGCTGGTGGATCGTGCCCGGCGTGGCGGTCACGATCTGGGGCATCGTGACGGTGCTTTCGGGCGACGCCGGCTTTGACCCGGGGCAGATGCTCCGGCACATGCGGCAGAATCCGGCAAGCTACGCCTGCGCGCTCACGGGGGCGATTGCCTGGGCGGCGTACTGCTCGTTCACGCGTGCGATCTCCGGGGGCAGAAATCCCGTGGTGCTGATCTTCTTTCTGAATGGACTCATCTATACGGTGCTGTACCTGCTTGGATATGGCGAGCGGCTCACATGGAATCCGTACGGGTGGATGTACTGTCTTCTCACGGCGATCACGATGAGCTCGGCCTACGCCTTCTGGACCATCGGCGCCATACGGGGCAATCTCGTCGTGCTCGGCATCACGAGCTACTTCACGCCGGTGCTCTCGTGCGTGTTCGCAAGCTTCTGGCTCTCAGCTACGCTCTCGATCCATTTCTGGTACGGCGTCGCTCTTGTCGTTGCGGGCTCGCTCATCTGCTGGAGCGCAACGCGCGGCAGCTGAATGCGCGCCGCCCTCAGCTCAGATACTGCTCGAACGCATCCTTGAGCACGCGATGCGCCGCATCCTCGGTCATCTGGAAGTACGTGAGGAACTGATCGCAGTACCACTGCATGAACACGCGCACGCGCCGGATGTGCCAGGCGCTGGTCGAGCACACGGCATACGCAGGAATCGGCGGCCTGTGCCAGCCGTCGAGAATTGTCACGAGCTCCCCGCGCTCAAGCTCTTCGTAACAGTGTATGAGGGGCATGTCGACCGCAACGCCCAGCCCCTGCATCACCGCTTCCTTGATCATGAGGATGTCCGTGGACTGCATGCGGTTCTTCCAGCGCAACTCCCGCACTTGACCGTTCTTGGTGAGCTCGGTCGTGAGCGAGCGCACGGGCCCCGTGTAGACGAACCCCGTGTGGTGAATGAGATCCTCGGGGGTGAGGGGGACGCCGTTCTTCTTGAGATATTCGGGCGTTGCGACCGGAATGAAGACCGAACGTCCACGGGGAATCTTCACAAGTCCCTGCTCGTCGCAATCGCCGGAGATCGAGGCGATGTCGATCTTGCCGTCCCGGCACTCCGAGACGGGTCTGCCGCGCGAGACGTTGAAGTCGACGTTCGGAAAGAGCTTCTGGAATTCCATCAGCATGCGCGTGAGGCGGCCTGTGGTGATGACGCCGCCCGCGGTGGCGATGTTGATCGTGCCCTCCATCTGGCTCGAAGCGTTGAGCAGGCGGCTCACGATGGCGCTGTGGGCCTTGAGAACCGGACGGATCGATGCCGCGGCGGCTTTTCCCTCGTCGGTGATTTCAATCGGACGGCGGCGCCTGTTGATGAGTTCTCTGCCAAGGGCCTTCTCCAGACCGGCGACAAGGCGGCTCACGGTGGAGACTTCGCTGTCAAGTGCATTGGCAGCGGCCGACAGCGATCCCGTGTCGTGGATCGTCGTCAGGGCCCGCCATGCTTCCAGGTTGTATAGTTGATCCATAAGCCGCTCCATCTTGAATTTTTGCAAATAGTAAGCCATGGCGTTTCGCGGATGTGTGGTTTTGTTTTGCTAATTTGCAAAATGATTTCTCGAAAATCATTGTTCATTTGACAGGCGCGCAGGGCATGATTCACACCATGAAAAACCGTTCCTCAGGAGAACTTCATGAGTGAGAATCAAACAACCAGCGGGAAAGTCTCCGGGCTGACCGCCACCGGCGAGCGCGACGAGTTCTTTTACTTGTCCGCGATCAACCGTGCGTCACTCGTCACGAATGTCGAATGCGGACTGCTTTCGGTGGAGAAGGCGAGGCGCTTTGCGCCGGCCATCGCCAATGTGACGGCTCAGGGCGAAGCCGATCCGCTGAAGCGCACCGACCGCGTGATCAAGTACGAGCCGATGCTGATCGAGATCGCCGGCAGCGAGATCACCGAGCTGCATATCGGACGCTCGAGCCAGGACATGCACTCGACCTACCGCATCGCCATGATCCGCGACGACACGCTCAAGGTGCACAAGGCGCTCAACGGGCTGCTTGACCTCGTCTCGGTCCTTGCCAAGGCCTACCGCGAAGTGGTCGTACCCAACTACACGAACGGCGTCGCCGCACAGCCGAACTCGCTTGCACATTATCTGCTCGGCATGTCCGAGGCGCTTGTGCGCACCCGCACGAGACTCGAGGAGCTCTATGCGCGCGCCAACCTGTGTTCGATGGGCTCGACCGTTCTGAACGGCACCGGCTGGCCGCTTGACCGCGTAGCGATGGCCAGGCGCCTTGGTTTTGACGGCATCATCGAGAACGCCTTCGACGCCACGCAGGGCGCACCGGTTGATCTGCCCGTCGAATTCACCCAGATCATGCAGTCGATCGCTCTTCCGATCGGCTCGTTCATTCAGGACGTGCTCGTGCAGTACGCTCAGCCCCGTCCCTGGATGATCCTGCAGGAGGGCGGCGACAACACGTACGTCTCTTCCGCGATGCCCCAGAAGCGCAATCCGGGTCTTCTCAACAACACCCGCACTCTTGCGAGCAGCGTGTGCGCGGGCTCGGTCGAGCTTGCGTTCCTCATGCACAACCTCATGCCCGGCATGCAGGATGCAAAGAACGTCTCGTACCGCAGGGCCATCGCCAACAAGACGCTGCAGCTGATCGCCATGACCTGCAAGATCCTCAAGGCGCTCAAGGTCAATCCTGACCGTGCGCTCGAGGAGCTCAACAGTGACTGGACGGCCACCCAGGAGGTCGCCGACCAGCTCATGAAGAACTACGGCGTGCCGTTCCGCGTCGGCCACCATGTCGCAAGCGGCATGGTCGGTTACGCCCGTGCCAACGGCATCACGCCGCTCGAGTTCCCCTACGCCAAGATGCAGGAGATCTTCCGCGAAGTCACTGCCAAGGAGTGGCACGAGGAGGAGCTGCGCATGAGCGAGGAGGAATTCAAGAACGCGCTCGATCCGAAGAGGATCGTCGCAAACCGCAAGACCATCGGCGCCGCCCAGCCCGAGAGCCTTGACCGCATGCTCGCAAAGCGTGACCAGCAGAACACCGCGGCACACGAGTGGGATGCGCAAAAGGAGGAGCGGATCAACAGTGCTCTCCTTGAGCTCGAAGCGGAGTTCAACGCTTATCTGTAACCCTTAGATTCAACAACAAAACCACCTCCATTATCAAAGGAGCCAAAAATGACATCACTGATGCCTTGGATTGCGATACTTCTGGTCTGCGCGACCGGGTATTGCCTGATCAAGAGGATGCAGACGCACATGGTGCTGCTGCTTTCCGGCCTTGTCCTGCTGCTGCTTGCCATCGCCTTCGGCGTGCACAACTTCCTTCCGAAGGGCGTCAAGCCCTCCGGCTTCATCGGCTTTGACATCTTCGATCTGCTTCGTTCAATCAGCACCAAGCAGGTCTCCGGCATCGGCTTCCTGATCATGACGGCTGGCGGCTATGCCGGCTACATGGACCGGATCGGCGCTGCCAAGTCGCTTGTCAACATTTGCACGAGCCCGCTGCGCAGGCTCTCCCAGCCGTACCTCGTGCTCGCGCTGGGCTACATCATCGGCCAGTGCCTGGTGAGCGTGATTCCGTCCGCTGCCGGCCTTGCCATGCTGCTGCTGGTTGCCATGTACCCGATTTTGAAGGGCGTGGGCGTGAGCTCTGCCGCAGCGGCCGCCGTGATTGGCACATCTGCAGGCATGACCTTCTGCCCGACGGGCGGTACGGCCAACCTCGCCGCCAAGACCGCCGGTCTTGATCCTGTGGTCTACCTTGTTCAGAACCAGCTGCCGATCGCCGTCTGCGTGCTCGTCGCCGTGGCCATCACGCACTTCTTCGTGCAGCGCTACTACGACAAGAAGAATGACGACGTTTACTCCGAGGTGACCGAGCTCAAGGCTGTCGATCAGCCCGACGCTCCCGCCTGGTACGCCATCTTCCCGATCCTGCCGATCGTGCTGATGATCATCTTCAGCAAGCTCGTCGTCAGCTCCATCAAGCTCAACACGATCTCCGCACTGCTGCTCGTGTGGGTCGGCGTGATGATCATCGAACTCATCCGCTGGCGTGATCCGAAGAAGGTCTTCGGCGATGCCATGATCTTCTACAAGAAGATGGGCGGCATGTTCGCCTCCATCGTTGCGCTGATCATCTGCGCTGAATTCTTTGCTGCCGGTCTGCGTGCAACGGGCGTCGTGTCTCTGCTCATCAATTCGGCTCAGGGCCTGGGCCTCGGCCTGAACGGCATGACGACCGTGCTGACCGGCATCGTCGGTGCTGTCACGTTCCTGACCGGTTCCGGCGTCGGTGCATACTCGAGCTTCGCCTCGCTCGCTCCTGAGGTTGCCCAGGGGCTGGGCGGCACGGCCGCAGCCCTTGTCACTCCGATGCAGTTCGCTTCCGGCATCTTCCGCGCCATGAGCCCGGTCGCCGGCGTGATCATCGCCGTGGCCGGCGCTGCTGGCGTGAGCCCGATGGCCATCGTCCGCCGCACATGGATTCCGATGATGGTCGGCATGGTTGTGACGCTGATTGCCAACTGGGTGCTCTTCATGTAGTTTGAGGCGCATCCGACAGGAGGGGGCGGCTCGCTCCCTCTGGAAGGCAGAACTCAAGGGCGGGCCGCCTGGGGAGCGAATCCTCAGGCGGCCCGCAGGCTTCTGAACGCGCCGCGTTCTGCTAGAGTGTCCTGAAGTATTCTTTTCCGATTTCCCAGCAAGAGAGGATTGACCATGTTTCCCGTCGGTTTTACCGGACCCTCCGGTGTTGGCAAGACCACGCTTTTAGAAAAGGTTCTCGCCCGGCTCGTGAGTCGCGGCAGAACGGTTTCGGCCATCAAGAGCTCCCATCATCTCACGGACATCGATCGCCCGGGCAAGGACAGTTATCGCTTTCGCACAGCAGGCGCGGGCGAAGTGCTCCTTGTTGGCCCCGAGCGCTGGGCTCTCATGAAGGAGACCGCGGACGGGCAGCCGCCGCTGTCCGAGCTTCTCGCCCGCATGGCCCCGGTTGATTTTGTGCTCGTCGAGGGCTACAAGAGCGAGGAAAGCATCGCGCGCATCTTCATCCATCGGCGCGATTTTGCAGCGGACAAACCCGAGGCCGGCGTGATTCCGGCCGGCGTTGCCGCCGTGGCCACCGACGATCCCGATCTTGTCGTTCCCGAGGGTGTTCACAAGCTTGATCTGAACAGCCCCGGGGCCGTTGCCAATTTCATCGTTGCATTGAAGGCGAACAGTGATCTCATTTAGCGAAGCATTCGAGCTTTTCACAAAGCGAGCAAAACCGGTCGAGCAGGTGGAGACCATCCCGACGCTCTATGCGCTCGGACGCGTGCTTGCCGAGGATGTCGTGAGCGCGATCAACGTGCCGGCCTGGGACAACTCCCAGATGGACGGCTATTGCGTCGCAGCTGCGGATCTCTCCGAGGCGTCTGCGTCCAACACGGTGCGTCTGCGCGTCTCCCAGCGCATTCCCGCAGGATCGAGCGGCACGAGGCTTGAGCCGGGCACCTGCGCCCGGATCTTCACCGGAGCGCCGCTGCCTGAGGGAGCCGACACGGTCGTCCCCCAGGAGAATGTGCTCGTTGACGAGCAGGGTCTCGTGTTGTACAACCGCGCGCCCCGCAAGGGCGAGTGGGTGAGGAAAAAGGCAGGCGACATTGCCGAGGGCTCGGTTGCGGCCCGCGCCGGCGAGCGCATCACCGCCGCCACGCTCGGGCTCATCGCAAGCGTGGGTGCGGGCTACGTCAAGGTGTACCGGCATCTGAAGGTCGCCGTGCTCTTTTCCGGAAGCGAACTCACGCCTCCGGGCGAGCCTCTGCCCCCGGGCGGCATCTACAACTCGAACCGCTACACGCTGCGGGGCCTTCTCAAGAACCTCGACTGCGAGGTCTTTGACGTCGGTACCGTGCGCGACACCTTTGTCGAGACGGTTGAGGCGTTCAGAACCGCCGCCAAGGGCGCCGATCTCATCATCAGCGCGGGCGGCATGAGCGTGGGCGAAGAGGATCACATCAAGCCCGCCGTGGAGAGCCTGGGAGAGATCGAGGCCTGGAAGGTGTCCGTCAAGCCTGGCAAGCCCGTGGCGCTCGGAACCGTCTGCGGGGTGCCCTTCATCGGGCTGCCCGGCAATCCCGTCTCGTGCTTTGTGACGTTCCTGTTGCTTGCCAAGCCGTTCATCAGCCGCTCGCAGGGGATCAGCGACGTGCGCGAGCGGCCGCTTTACGTGCGGGCCGATTTTGACTGGGTTAGGCCCGGTTCGCGCGAGGAGTTCGTGCGCGTGAGAAAGAATGACAGAGGCGGGCTCGACCTCTTTTCCAATCAGAATTCCCAGATCCTTACGAGCTGCGCCTGGGCCGACGGCGTGGTTGATATTCCTGCCGGCACGACGATCAAGTCAGGCGATACCGTTCCGTACTACGCCTTTGGGGAGGTTTTCAATTGAAGCTGACAGTGAAGTATTTCGCCCTTTTGAGGGAAGCGGTCGGAGTGAGCGAGGAGGCCTTTGACGTGCCGCAGACCTCGCTCACCGTTTCAGATCTGATGAAGTGCGCCGGCGAGCGGCATCCCGAGGCCTTCGCCTCGCTCAAGCGCATCCGTGCGGCCGTCAACGAGTCCATGGTGCCGATGAGCGCCGCCCTGAAGGACGGAGACGTTGTCGCATTCTTCCCGCCCGTTACCGGAGGCTAGGGCGATGGCTCCCGTCACCAAGGTGCGCGTCGGGCACGAGGATTTCGACGTGTCCGAGGAAATGCGTCTGCTCGAGCGGCCCGCACGCACGGCGGGCGCCGTCGTGAGTTTCACTGGCGTTGTGAGGAGCGACGGATCGGTCGTAAAGATGGAGCTTGAGCACTATCCGGGCATGACCGAGAAGGCGCTCGCCGGGATCATCGAGAAGGCGCGAGGCAGGTGGGCGCTCGAGGATGTGGTGGTGATCCATCGCGTGGGCGAGCTTGCCGTGGGCGAACAGATTGTGCTTTGCCTTGTGACCTCCACGCACCGGCATGAGGCGTTCGAGGCGTGCCTGTTCATCATGGATTGGCTCAAAACCGAGGCGCCGTTCTGGAAAAAGGAAACGCATGCCGACGGTACAAGCTCCTGGGTTGATGCGCGCGAGAGCGACGAGGCTGCGAAGGAACGCTGGGGAGCGTGATGCGCGAAGGTTCTATCTTGATTGCCTTGCTTGCCGTCGGGCTAGGAGCCGCGGCGGGCGCGTGCGTGCGCTGGGCGCTTTCCGAAGCGCTGAACTCGCGCCTTAGCTTCATACCGGCGGGCACGCTTGCCGCCAACCTGATCGGCGCCTTTGCCATCGGAGTGCTGCTTGCGCTGTTTGCGGGCCGTCCGGTCTCGCCTCAGGTCAAGCTCTTTCTCATGACGGGGCTCCTCGGGGGACTGACGACCTTTTCGACCTTCTCCTCGGAAAACGTGCAGATGCTGCTTGCGGGCGAGTACCTGCGCTCCGTTGCACACGCCGCGGTGCACCTTTTCGGCAGCCTTGCCAGCACGGCGCTCGGTTTTGCGGCCGGCAAGCACTTTTTCTGAACCCGGCGCGCCTTGAGTTCTTCGTCCATGATCCTGCCGCTCATCTTTGAGCGGTTGACCGCCCGCCGACGGCGAGGTCAGCTCACAAATCGCCTGAACGACAATAATCAATTGAATGATTATTGAAAAAAAAACGCTCAAAACCCTATTAAGAGTTTAGAGCGTTTTTTCTGCTGGAGCGGAAAACCGCTACTTGGCGACGACGTTCACCAGACGCCCCGGTACCACGATCACCTTGCGCACGGTGGCTTCGCCCACAAAGCGCTTCACATCGGCGTTCGCAAGCGCCGCCTGCTCGATCTGTTCGCGGCTCGCCTGGGCGGGCACGCGGATCTGGCCGCGCAGTTTGCCGTTCACCTGGACAACGAGCGAGATCTCGTCGGCGACAAGAGCCGCCTCGTCAATCTCGGGCCAGGCGGCGTCGATGATGTCGCAGCCGTAGGCCTTGGCAAAGCCGAGTTCCTGCCAGAGCACGGTCGTGATGTGCGGAGCCATCGGGTAGAGCGTGCGAAGCAGCAGCGAGGCCGCTTCGACCTGGGCGGCGCGGCCGGTGTCGTTCTCGGGCTGGAACGCCTCGAGCGCATTCATCATCTTCATCGTGGCCGAGACCACGGTGTTGTACTGCATGCGGTCGAAGTCGGACTCGGCCTGCTTGAGCGTGACGTACATCTGACGGCGCAGATCCTTGACGGCGCTCTCGGCCTTGCCGAAGTCGGCCGAAAGCCCTTGGGCGGCGCAGATCGCCTCGCGGTGCGTGTAGCTCCAGTTCCAGAGGCGGCGCAGGAACCTGTACGTGCCTTCGGCGCCGGAGTTCGACCAGGCGGCGGACTGATCTGGGGGACCTGCGAACATCACGAACGTGCGGGCCGTGTCGGCGCCGAACTGCTTGATGATGTCGCGCGGCTCGACCACATTGTTCTTGCTCTTGCTCATCTTTTCGATGCCGCCGGAAGTGACGGGCAGGCCGTCCTCCTTGGATGTGACCTTGCAGGGACGCCCCTTCTCGTCGTATTCGATGTCGATTTCGTACGGGTAGTACCAGCGCTTGTGGCCGTCGGGCAGTTCGCGGTAGAAGCACTCGGCGGTCAGCATGCCCTGCGTGAACAGGTTCGTGAAGGGCTCATCGAAATTCACCAGGCCCAGATCGCGCATCACCTTGGTCCAGAAGCGGGCGTAGAGCAGATGCAGCACGGCGTGCTCGATGCCGCCGATGTACTGATCCATCGGACCCCAGTAGTTGTTGCGCTCGTCAACCATCGCCTTGTCGGCATCGGGCGAGCAGTAGCGCATGAAGTACCAGGAGCTGTCCACGAACGTGTCCATCGTGTCGGTTTCCCGGCGGGCGTCGGCGCCGCACTTCGGGCACTTGACGGCGAGAAACTCCTCGCACTTGTTCAGGGGATTGCCCGAGCCGTCCGGAATCAGGTTCTCGGGCAGCACGACCGGCAGATCCTTTTCGGGAACCGGCACGGTGCCGCAGTGCGGACACTGGATGACGGGAATCGGGGTGCCCCAGTAGCGCTGGCGGGAGATGCCCCAGTCGCGCAGGCGGTACTGCTTTTGCTTGTAGCCGAGGCCGAGCTTTTCCAGATCGGCCGCCACGGCGTCGATCGCCTCGTGGATGTGCAGTCCGTCGTACTTGCCCGAGTTCACGCAGTAGGGGTTGCGGCTCTTGTCGCCGTACCACTCCTGCCAAGCGTCGGTGGAGAACGTCTCGCCCTCGACCTGCACGCTCTGGATGATGGGCAGGTTGTACTTCTTGGCAAAGGCAAAGTCACGCTCGTCGTGCGCCGGAACGGCCATCACGGCGCCTTCGCCGTAACTCATCAGCACGTAGTTGCCGATCCACACCTCAACGGGCTTGCCGGTGAGCGGATGGGTGACGAAAAAGCCCGTCGGCACGCCTTCCTTTTCCTTGGTGGCGAGGTCGGCCTCGGTGACCGAACCCTTGGCGCACTCGTCGATGAAGGCCTGGAGCTTGGCATTGTCCCTTGCAAGACGCTTGGCAAGCGGGTGTTCGGGAGCGATCGCCACGAACGTGATGCCCATGATCGTGTCGGCGCGGGTGGTGTACACGCGCAGCTCCTTCTTCTCGCCGTCGATCTCGTAGGGCAGGGCGAAGTTCACGCCCTCGCTGCGGCCGATCCAGTGCTCCTGCATGCGGCGCACCTGCTCGGGCCAGCCCTTGAGCTTGTCAAGGTCGGCAAGCAGCTCGTCGGCGTACTGCGTGATGCCGAGGTAGTAGCCCGGAATCTCGCGCTTTTCGACCTTGGCGCCGGAACGCCAGCCGCGGCCGTCGATCACCTGCTCATTGGCGAGCACGGTCTTGTCGACCGGATCCCAGTTGACGATCTGGGTCTTTCGGTAGGCGATGCCCTTTTCGAGCATCTTGAGGAACATCCACTGGTTCCAGCGGTAGTACTCGGGCTTGCAGGTCGTCACTTCGCGCGACCAGTCGAATGCGAGGCCGAGCGGCTTCATCTGGGACTTCATGTCCGCGATGTTCTGATAGGTCCAGGCGGCCGGCTGGACCTTCTTGGAGAGGGCGGCGTTTTCAGCCGGCAGGCCGAACGAGTCCCAGCCCATGGGGGTCATCACGTTGTAGCCCTTCATGCGGCGGTAGCGGTAGAGCACGTCGTTCAGCGTGTAGTTGCGAACGTGGCCCATGTGGAGCTTGCCGGAGGGGTAGGGGAGCATGGAGCAGACATAGAACTTTGGCTTTTCCTTGCCGTTCTTGTCCTTGGCGTGCTCGGTGGCGCGGTAGACGTCAGCCTTGGCCCAGGCATCCTGCACCTGGGCTTCGATTTCCTGTGGAGAATAAGTGTCGCGCATCGACAAAAAGTCCTTTTCTTGGAAGGATTGACATAAACACTTAAGTATAGGCTAGAGGCCGCGGTATTTTCGAGCCGATGAGTGAGGGGATCTGCTCAGAGCTGTTGTTTTGGCAGAGGAAGGAGGGCTAAACAAGGGGGCTGGCTGAACCGCTTTTCGTTGCCGGATGACCGGCGTGTTTTTTTGCTATGTGAGTGTCTTGAGCTTTCCTTTGTCAGTGAGGCAGAATCTTGAAAAACATCAACATGCTTAGGTAGATAGGCCTTGTAGACTGCCCGCGTTTTCTGTGTTTCGAGTGAGGGGGCGAGATATCAGAAAACGCTCTCAGTTCCAAAATTAAGGAGACTCATATGTGCTCTTTCAACAAAATCTCTGCCGCCGCAGCGGCACTTGCCTGTGCATTTTCAATTGGTGCCGCACAGGCAGCCCAGACCCGCGTCATGGTGATGATGTCCCCTGGGTTTGAGGAGGGGGAAACGGTTGAGATTCTTGACGTCGTCCGCCGCGGTGGCTCTCACGTGGATGCTGTCAGCATTGCTGGCGAATATGTTCCCGGTGCGCACAACATCGTCATCAAGGCCGACCGTGTTCTGTCGATGGAAATGAAGGATCTCAAGGACTACGAAGACTATGACATGATCGTGATTCCTGGAGGCTGGACAGGCACGGACCATATGGTCGCCGACAAGCGGGTGATCGAGCTGCTCAAGCGCTACAGCAAGGCTAACAAGTTCATTGCCGCCATGTGTGCCGGTCCCAACGCTCTTGCCAAGGCCGGCATCATCAAGGGAAAGCGCATCACGGCCTATCCAGGTCCCAAGACTGAGCCTTTCTACACTGGGGCGATCTACGATCCCAAGGTCGTAGTCCGCGATGGCAAGCTCATTACGAGCAAGGCTCCAGGCACGGCGCTGCCCTTTGCATTTGCTCTTGTCGATGCGCTTGGCGGCGATAGTGCCACGATCAAGAAGCGCTTCTACTATGACGAACTGAAGGCGTGGCCTGACGGACTGAAGAGGAAGTAGCAAGGCATCCGATATTCTCAAAAAGCACCGGTCTTGTCACCGGTGTTTTTGTCTGTGTGTGTCCTGCGGAATCGAAGGGGGGATTGGCGCGATTGGTTTGATTGGCCGGGGGCTGGGATCCTTGTGAGAGGCCGCAAAGCCGCATGGACAATCGGGTTTTGCGCCGCCGCTGCGGGCGCCCTGTTCGGGCCTGAGCGAATACAATCGGGTCATCCCGGAGGCGCAAATGGATTTGAGGCAGCTCAGGTATTTTCTGGAAATAGCCCGAGAAAAGAGTTTTACTCGGGCCGCAACGAGGCTTTTTGTGTCCCAGCCGGCGCTTTCCAAGCAGATTTCGGATCTGGAAAAGGAACTCGGGGCAAAGCTCTTCGTGCGGCGCGCGCACAGCGTCGAGCTCACTGAATCCGGCGCTCAGCTCAAGCGGCGGGCCGAAGACATCATCGTGCTTGCCGAGCAGGTGAAGACCGAGTTTCGGGACGCCTCCAGCGGACTCACGGGAAACATCCGCATCGGCGCGGGCGAGTCCCGCTCCATCGAGTACCTTGCCGAGGCCTGCTCCTGCTTTCTCAGACTCCATCCGCAGGTCCGGATCCATCTGACAAGCGGAAACGCCGAGCAGCTGATCGCCCGGCTCGATCAGGGGCTCCTTGATCTGGCGCTGGTCTACATGCCGGGCAATCCCGAGTTTTACGAGGGCATCGAGCTCCCGGAGAAGGAAACCTGGGGCATCCTGATGCCTGAGGACGCGTCGCTTGTCGAAAAAGCCGCCATCACGCGCGAAGACCTTTCCGGAATTTTTCTGATTACCTCGCGCGAGGGGCTGCGGCTCGATTTCCGCACCTGGTATGGAGACGGCGTTGATCGGCTGAACGTTGTTCTGGATTTCGACCTCGGCGACAACGCAATCCGCATGATGCGTGCCGGCGTCGGATATCTTCTGGCTTTTGACGGGCTGACCGGGCTGGGAGATGGCTCGGGAATCGTGTTCCGGCCGCTCGATCCGCCGCTCACGGCACAGCCCTGTCTCATTTGGCGGCGCGGCAGAGTTCTGGGGCGCCCTTGTCAGGAGCTGCTGGACGTTTTTCGGACCGTTTGCCGAAAGCGCGCTCCCGGCGCTGACGGTAAAGCCCGGGACTAGCCCGGGCTCCGCGTTGTGATCCGCTATTTCAGGTTGGTTTTGAGGAACTTCTCGATTTCATCGAACGGGATCTTGTCCTTGCGGTCATACAGATCCACATGGTTCGCGCCGGGAACAACGATCAGGCGCTTGGGCTGAGCGGCATTTCTGTACGCCGTCTCGGCAAAGTAGCGCGAATGGGCAGCCTCACCGGTGATGATGAGCGTCGGACGCGGCGAAATCTCCGAAATGTACGTGAGCTGCGGGAAATTCATGAAGGACAGGGGCATCGTTGCGGTCCATGCGCTCGTGGAGTTGACGCTTCTCGGATGGAAGCCGCGCTTGACGCGGTAATAGTCGAAAAACTCCTTGAGAACGGGATGGGGATTCTCGGGCAGCGTCTCGGGCAGGATCCGGTCTCCCTGGGAAACATTGCCCTTGGAGTCAACGCCGATGTCATGCGCAGCGTGGGCAAAGGAGCCCGAGCGGGCATCCTCCCAGCGGCGCTCGTTGAGGAATTTCTTGATCGCCTGGCGATCGGCGGTCGTGTAGCGGTCCTTGCCGTCGCCGACTCCCCAGCCCATTGCCCGGCTCATGTCGTACATCACAACGGAAACGGCGGCGCGGATGCGCGTGTCGGCAGCGGCGGCGTTCAGGCCGATGCCGCCAAAGCCGCAGATCCCCACAAGCCCGATCCGGTTGCGGTCGATTTCAGGCTGAATGCCCAGATAGTCGACTGCGGCGCTGAAGTCCTCCGTGTTGATGTCGGGCGAGGCCACGTTGCGCGGCGTGCCGGAACTCTCGCCCGTGAAGGACGGGTCAAACGCAAGCGCTGCAAAGCCGCGCTCGGCGAGCTCCTGGGCATAAAGGCCCGAGCTCTGCTCCTTGACGGCGCCGAAGGGGCCCGCAAGGACGACAGCAGCAAGCTTTTCTCCGCTTTTTCTGGTTTTTGGCAGGTACAGGTCGCCGGCAAGCGTGAACCCGTAGCGGTTTTTGAAGGCAACCTTGTGATGCACGACAAGGTTGCTTTCGGGAAAGACCTTGTCCCAGGTTTCGGGCAGTTCCACGCCATCCACGACGGCGGGAACCTGGGCAGCTTCAACCGAGGCTGCCAGAACGGTGGTGCTGATGAGTGCAGCGGCTTTTTGAGAAAAGTTTTTCATGTTCGCGAAGATTGTTGAGGTTGAAGACGCCGCCAGTGTATGGAGGCAAATAAGGTATGTACAATACTGATTTCTCATGCATTGTTATTTATTTTTGTTATATGAGTGGGTACGCTGCTTCTCTTTGCCCTGTGCGGCTTCTGTAGAATCGCCCTTCCCGTTTTCCGATTGAATCGATACCTTCCGTGTGCTCATGACTGATCTTGTTTCTTCCCTCAATCCCATGCAGCGGGCAGCCGTGGAGCTGCCGCCTCAGAATGCGCTCATTCTGGCCGGCGCCGGTTCCGGCAAGACCCGGGTGCTCACGACAAGAATCGC
>DNLN01000145.1:0-4494 GCA_003488465.1 Sutterella sp.
CAGTACAGCCAGATCCTCATCAAGTACCTCAAGGAATTCGCTTCGCACGCGGCCGGACTCACCACCTTCGGCGTCATCGGCCTGGCGGTCACCGTGTTCATGCTGATCGACAAGCTCTTCCGCACGATCAACAACATCTTCAAGAGCCCCGAAACCCGCACGCTCGCGCAGAAGGTGCTGATCTACTGGGCGCTGATGACCGTGGGACCGATCATGATGGCGGTGAGCCTCACGCTCACGGGCAAGGCGGCCGCCATGGCCTTCCAGGGTTTGGACTCCGGCCTTGTCTCCTGGCTCTACCCGATCGGGCAGTTTGTGCTGCAGGGCTTTTTCTTTGCCGTGCTCTACAAGTTCATCCCCTGCTGCCGGGTGCGCTTTTCGCATGCGCTTGTGGGCGGCATGCTCGTAGCCATGCTCGGGCAGATCGTCAAGGAGGCATTCGAGTACTACGTGATGCGCGGAACGATGAGCAACATCTACGGCGCATTCGTCGCGCTGCCCGTGCTCGTGCTCTGGGTGTACGTGGCCTGGTACCTCTTCTTTGCGGGGGCCGCCGTGACGGCAACGCTCCCCAAGATCATCTCCGGGCGCTACCTTGACAGCTACCGCAAGGGCGACGACTTCCTCACGGGACTGCTCATGCTCAAGCATCTCGTTGCGCTGCGCCTTTCGGGCGATGCGCCCGCAATGACGATCAGCGCGCTTTGCGACGCCGCGGACACGTATCCCGAGGTCGCCAACAGGATCCTTGATACGCTCAGGCGCGCCGGGTACGTCGCGCAGGTCTCCGAGCAGCACAAGGAGGAGGCATGGGTGCTTGTGGCCGACAGCCAGAAGACCTCGCTCCTTGGCGTGTTCGAGGCCTTCTGCGTGGACGGCAAGAACTCCATCGTCGGCGAAAAGGTTGCCGGCAAGGATGCGAGCGGAGAGCTCGCCCAGTGGTGGAGCCGCCTGCAGGCGACCGAGGCCCTGAACCGGCCGCTTGCTCAGATTTTCGATGATCCCTCCCTCATCGGCTCGGTGAAGTCGGGCGTCTCTCTGCCGCGCGCCACGATGGCGTCGGGACAGAACTGAGAGGAGGTCAGGCATATGCGTTTGATTGCACTGGATACCGCAACGGAAAGCGTTTCTGCAGCGCTTTTAGAAGGCGAAGAGCTCACGGTTCGGCTGGAGACCGAGAGAAACCGCCATACCGAGCGGCTGCTCCCGCTCGTTGACGAGGTGCTCAAGGAAAAGGGCCTCACCGCAGCCGACCTTGATGCCGTGGCCTTTGGCGCAGGCCCCGGCGCCTTCACCGGACTGCGCGTCGCATGCGGCGTTGCTCAGGGCCTGGCTTGGGCGCTCGAAAAGCCCGTGGTCGCTGTGTCCAACCTTCAGGCCGCCGCGCTCCGGGCGCGTGCTGCGGGAGCGGCAGGAGTCGTGCTGATTGCCCTTGATGCCCGCATGGGCGAGTGCTATGTCGGCGTCTATGACCTGACTGATGCGATGCCCCGCGCCCTGACTGAACCCGAGCTCGTCAAGCCCGAGGATGCCGGCGAGATTGCCGCCCGACACGGGTGCACCGTGGCGGCGGGTTCCGGCTTGGATCTCTATGCTGAAAAGCTTGGCCTTGCGCAGACCGTCAAGGTGATTTGCGGCGTGAGCCCCGATGCGGGCGACATCGCTCGGATCGCGGTCGAGATGGCGAGTAGGGGTGAGACCACAACCGCCGCCCTCGCGAGCCCCGTCTACGTGCGCAACCGGGTCGCCCTCACGATCGAAGAGCGCGCCCGCGGCGAGCGCCTCCAGTAGGCCGCCCCATGCCCGACCTTGTCTTTCGGCCCATGCAGCCTTGCGACCTCGAGCCGGTTGCGGCGCTTGCCCGCGATGCCGAGCCCTTCGGCTGGACGCTTCGGAATTTTCAGGATGCGCTCGGCGCCGGATACCGCTGCACGGTGGGTGTGGTTGGCGAAGTAATCGTCGGCTACAGCGTTGTGAGCCACGTTCTGGATGAATGCGAGCTTCTTGAGATCGCCGTTGCGCCGGCCTTCCAGGGCAGGGGCTATGGCAGTGCCCTGCTTGAGCGTGCGAAGGCCGATGCCGCCGCAGGCTGCGCGCGCCTCATGCGGCTTGAAGTGCGGGAGAGCAATGCGCGGGCAAGGGGCATGTATGCGCGGCACGGCTTTTCCGAAGACGGCATCCGGCGCAACTACTACCGCACCGAAGAGGGCCGGGAGCATGCGGTGCTCATGACCGCGTCTCTATAATCATCTGAGTTTTTTCAAGCGAAGGACAAGGCATGCCGCTTAGCCGGGAGCAAAGCGAAATCTGGGAAGCGATGGGGATCGGCCCGCAATGGATCTTGCGTTCGGCCGAGGATCCGCTGCTGCCTGCTCCGGCCGCACGGCAACCCCGGCCCGCCGCTCAAGGGACGGCTGCGCCTGCGGTTCAGCCGCGCGTGAACGCCAGGCCCGCTCCCGCAGGAGCCGCTCAGGTTCGGACAGCGCCCGCCGCGGCGATTCCCGGCCGGGTCATGCCGCGTCGCACGGCTCCCGCCGCTTCAATGGCTCCCGCCGCCCCCGAGCCTCATGTCATCAGGATCGACCCGGAGATCGCAGGAGCCGTCGCGGGCGCTTCCTGGGAGGAATTGAAGGCCCTTGCCGACCGCTGCCATGCGTGCCAGATGGCCGATTCCCGCGTCAATACCGTGCTCGCGGCCGGTGCGCCAGGCTGCCCGATCGTCATCGTGGGCGAAGCTCCGGGGCGCGATGAGGACCTGCAGGGCTTTCCCTTTGTCGGCAAGAGCGGTCAGCTCCTTGACAACATCCTTTCGGCCGTGAACCTGCGCCGGGGCAGGGAGGTCGCCATCATCAACGTGCTCAAGTGCCGTCCGCCCTTCAACCGGGATCCAAAGCCCGAAGAAGCGGCCGCATGCCGCGCATTCCTCATGCGCCAGCTTGAGCTCCTTGCGCCCAAGGTGCTGATTCTCATGGGGCGCCATGCGGTGAATGCGCTGCTTCCCGACCCAGCGGTGAAATCCATCGAGGCGATGCGCGAACACCGCTTTGCGTGCCCGCTCTTCGGGCGAGAGGTGCCGACGGTCGTGACCTATCACCCCTCGTACCTCCTTCGCAATCCCGTTGCCAAGGAAAAGAGCTGGCACGACCTGCTCTTTGCAAAGAAGCTTCTTGCCTCAGAGACCAAAGGCGACTGATCTTTCGGTTGCCTCTTCAATGCGCTTCTGATCTTCAAGCAGCCCGCGGTACACGCCTGCGAGCAGTTCGCTGTCAAGGAGCGCCCCGTGCAGAGCGCGTCCCGAGATGTCCACTCCGAACCGGATGCACAGGTCGTTCAGGCCCCGGTGTGCGTTCGGGTACAGTCTGCGGGCGATCCTGAGCGTGTCGACGATCTCGCAGCCGCAGGCCGTGAGTCCCGGCAGCCGCACGCGGCAGAGCTCGTTGTTGACAAAGCCCGTATCGAACGCCGCATTGTGTGCGACAAGTGTCGCACCGCGAACGAAATCGAGGAATTCTGGGGCGACTTCGATGAATTTGGGCTGGGTGGCGAGAAATGCGTCGGTGAGCCCGTGCACGGCCCGCGCTGCGGGCGAACACGGGCGTCCCGGATTGAGGTAGGTCTGAAAGCGGCGGATGATCCGGAAGTCCTCATCGAGCTCCACGGCGCCGATCTCGACCACGCGGTCGCCCCGGCGCCAGCTCAGGCCCGTGGTCTCCGTGTCAAAGCAGATGATGCGCGGCATCAGGCCGCCCCGCGCTCGGCACGCACGTCGGCAAAGAGGTTCAGCACAGACTCGTAGCTTGAGAACCTGAGCGCCATGTCGCAGTAGGGGCGCAGCACGGGCTTGGGGCGGTGGCCGATCGCAAGGCCAGCCGCGTCGAGCATCTTCACGTCGTTGCTGCCGTCGCCAAAGCAAACGCTCTGCTGGGGCGTTGCGCCAAAGTGCTCCATGGTGGACTTGACGAATTCGAGCTTGCCGTCCGCATCAAGAATCCGGCCGTTGAAAGGCGGGAATGCCGGGCCGCTCACGCGTCCGGTGAAGTGGTCGCCGTCAATTTCGATCACGTTCGAGCATGAGCCGGAGAGCCCGTACTTGTCGACGATTCTCTTGGTGAAGATCGAGAAGCCCGAGCTCACGATGTAGACGCGCAGCCCCCTGGCGAGCACGAATCCGACAAGCCTCTCAAGCCCCGGAAAGAGCCGCATGTTCTGCCAGACGATGTCGATGCTGCGGGTGCCGTGGCCCTCCAGGAGCTTCACGCGCGCCCGCAGGCTCTCGGCGTAGTCCTTAAGCGTGCCGTCCATCGCAGCCTGCGTGATCCTGGCGCATTCATCGCCGATGCCTTCGATCCTTGCCATTTCGTCGAGCGTCTCGGAGTACACGAACGTCGAGTCCATGTCAAAGAAGAAGGCTCTGAAATCCGTGAGGCGTATGCCGGAAGGCACGACGGCCAGATCGGCGCCGAATTCGCGGGCGGCCTTGTCGAGCCGGTCAAA
>DNLN01000145.1:4580-6306 GCA_003488465.1 Sutterella sp.
CTGATGTTGTCGGTGGATCTGCCGGTGATGCGGCGGGCGGCATCGAGGACGGCGTTCATGCCGCTCTCGTTGGTGTCGGCAGTCTGAAGAATGATGTCAAAGGCCATGGGAATCGGTTTCAATCTGATTTTGCAAACTATACGCGAATGGTGTCGGCGCTTCTTAGTCCTGCTGCGGTTTTCTCGGGCCCGCGAGCGCATTGGTGATCGTGCGGATGGCTCGGACGCGCGAGTCGAGATCTGCGCTTGAAACAGTCATGCGCATTTTCTCCGGTCCCATCATGCGCAGGTCGCGACGGGTCTGCAGAAGGCCGATGAGGTTCATCGGATCAAACTTCGGCTGCGGGCTGAAGATGAACACGATGGCGCTCTCGGCGGCGTCGATCCGCTTGATCCCGAGGTCGCGGCAGACAAGGCGCAGCCTGTGGGTGGCGATGAGGGCGCGGGCGGCTTCGGGCAGTTTTCCGAACCGGTCGTTGATGTCGTCGATCACGTGTTCGAGCGCCACGATGTCATCCGTGGCTGCAAGTCTCTTGTACAGGCTCAGGCGGCTGCCGACATCGGGCACGAAGTCATCGGGCAAAAGCGCTGGCATGTGCAGGTTGATTTCGGACATCGAGGCGAAGGGATGTTCGAAGTTCGGCTCCTCGCCCTTCTTGAGCGACTCCACCGCAGTCTTGAGCATCTGGCTGTAGAGGTCAAAGCCGACCTGCTGCATCTCGCCGCTTTGCTCGTCGCCAAGCACTTCGCCCGCGCCGCGGATCTCCAGATCGTGCATCGAGAGGTAGAAGCCGCTTCCCAGATCCTCGAGGTTCTGAATGGCGTCAAGGCGCTTCTGGGCGTTCTTCGTGATGGCTTCGTCCCCGGGCGTGAGCAGGTACGCGTAGGCCTGGTGGTGGCTGCGTCCGACGCGGCCGCGCAGCTGGTGCAGCTGCGCCAGACCGAACTTGTCCGCCCTGTGCATGATGATGGTGTTGGCGTTCGGGTTGTCGATGCCGGTTTCAATGATGGTGGTGCAGAGCAGCACGTTGTAGCGCTGCTGGTAGAAGTCCCGCATGACGCGCTCGAGGTCGCGCTCGGCCATCTGGCCGTGCGCAATGCCGATGCGCGCTTCCGGAAGCAGTTTTTCGAGACGCTCGAACCGGTTGAGGATCGTCTCGACCTCGTTGTGCAGGAAGTAGACCTGGCCGCCGCGCTTTAACTCGCGGATGACGGCTTCGCGGATCAGCTCGTCCGATTCCCGGCGCACGAACGTCTTGATGGCAAGGCGCTTTTCGGGGGCGGTGGCGATGACGGAGAAGTCGCGGATTCCCTCAAGGCTCATCGCGAGCGTTCTCGGGATGGGGGTTGCCGTGAGGGTGAGCACGTCGACTTCGGCGCGAAGCGACTTCAAGCGCTCCTTCTGGCGCACGCCGAAGCGGTGTTCCTCATCGATGACGACGAGTCCGAGGCGGGCGAATTCGATTTTTTCCGAGAGCAGTTTATGAGTGCCGATCACGATGTCCACGGAGCCGGACTTGATGCCGGCGATCGCGGCCGTCGTCTCTTTTCCGGAGCGAAAGCGCGAGAGTTCGGCAATCGTGACGGGCCAGGCGGCAAAGCGGTCGCGGAACGTCTGGGCGTGCTGCTCGGCGAGCAGCGTCGTGGGGCAGAGCACCGCCACCTGGCGGCCGTTCATGACCGCGACGAAGGCGGCTCTCAGAGCCACTTCCGTCTTGCCGAAACCG
>DNLN01000026.1 GCA_003488465.1 Sutterella sp.
CGACTTAAATCGCTTGGAGCAATTAGAAGGGCAGCTTCATTCCCGGAGGCAGCGGCATGCCTGCCGTTGCCTGCCGCATTCTTGCCGAAGCGGCCTCCTCGGCCTTGTGCGCCGCGTCGTTCAAGGCGCCGGCCACGAGGTCTTCAATCATTTCCTTGTCATCGGCCTCGCCGGTGAACAGGCTCTGGGCGATCTCCACCTTCTTGCATTCGTGCTTGCAGGTGATCGTGACCTTGACGAGTCCGGCGCCGGCTTCGCCGGTCACCTCCATGTTGGCCAGATCGGCCTGGGCCCGTTCAACGTTTTTTTGCATTTTTTGAGCCTGAGCGAGCAGACCCTGGATGTTTCCTCTCATAGATAACAATTTCCCTAACTTCGGTTTCAGTCAACGGCCGAATCGATGTCTCGTCGATTTCGGCACACAAAACTCGGACGCATTCTTGCACAACTGGATCGCTTTTGAACGCGTCAATCATTGCAAGACGGGCGGCGCGTTTTTCAGCCTGATCAAGAAGCAGCACGCAGGGCGCGCCGTCCTGCATCTGTCCTTCGGCAAGATCGACCTTGAACGGATGCCCCTTCAGGGTCGAGATCGTCTGCTCGATCTGAGAGCGGCATTCAGAGGCGAGCAGCGCCCCGTTCTGCGGCCGCAGCAGCACGTGATCCTCTGTGAGATCGAGAATCTCTGCGCTTTGCGCAAACTGCAGGGGCAGTCCCGAAAGCGTTGTTGCGCGCAACAGTTCGCGCCAGTTAAGAAGAGGAGGCGTGGGCTCGATGCTCACAGGCGGCGGTATCGGCTCGCCCCTTCTTTCGCGCGTTCGCTTAACTGGCGCCCTGCTCTCCCCTGGGCTCATCCCAGGGCGGCGGCGCGTCGCCTGCAAGAGCGTCAAGCTCCTCGGGCGAGGGCTCCTTGACAAGCGTCTCCTGCGGCTCGTTAACCACGGGCTCGGCAGCCTGGCGCGGAGCCTGCTGCATCGCCCGGACAGCAGCGGGCGAAGCCTGGGGGCGAGACGCCGGGACGGCGGCAGCAGGAGCAGTCTTTTCAGGCACGCCCAGGCCGACGCGGCTGCCTGCGGGCTTGAAGGCGAGCATGCGCAGAATCGCCATTGTGAACCCGGCATACTCGTCGGGAGCAAGAGCCATGTCATTGCGGGCCTGAAGCGCGATCTGGTAGTCGAGCTGCACCTCCTCCGGGCTCATTGCGAGCGCAAGGCGCTTGATCTGCTGCTCTTCGGAATCCTCTCCGGCAAGGGACTCGGGCACGCGCTGGGCCATGGCCACGCGGTGCAAGAGAGAAGCCAGGTCGCGGATCGCCTGCGCATAGGAAAAACTGCTCTCGCTCATCTTGCCTGCGATCTCGATCGCTCTGGCGGCATCGCCCTTAACGACAGCCTCGAGCATGTCGCCCAGCACCTCGGCGTTGATCACGCCGAGCATCGCGCGGACCGAATCGAGCGTCACCTTGCCCGCGGCAAAGGCGATCGCCTGATCGAGCAGGCTCAGTCCATCGCGCATCGAGCCGCGGGCGCCCGCAGCCAGCATTCTGAGCGCCGCAGGCTCGGCCTCGATGCCTTCCGCGCGCATGATCTCGGCCATGTGGTCGGCAACCGCCTTGGGCGTCATATTGCGCAGATTGAACTGCAGGCAGCGGGACAGGACGGTGACCGGCACTTTCTGCGGATCGGTCGTTGCCAAAATGAACTTCACGTACTCGGGCGGCTCCTCCAGGGTCTTGAGCATGGCGTTGAAGGCGTGCGTGGTGAGCATGTGCACTTCGTCGATCATGTAGACCTTGTAGCGGGCGTTGGTGGGGGCATACATCGCGCGCTCAAGGAGTGCGGTCATCTCCTCGACCGAGCGGTTCGAGGCCGCATCCATCTCGATGTAGTCGACGAATCTGCCCTCGTCAATCGCCTTGCATGCGTCGCACACGCCACAGGGCTTGCTCGTTACGCCGCCCTTGCCATCCGGGCCCGTGCAATTCAGACACTTGGCCAAAATGCGCGAGAGCGTGGTCTTGCCCACGCCCCGGGTCCCAGTGAACAAGTACGCATGGTGCAGGCGGTTTTCATCGAGCGCGTGACGCAATGCGGCCACGACGTGATCCTGACCGACCATGCTGTCAAAATCATGCGGCCGCCACTTGCGTGCCAATACCTGGTAGCTCATCGCAAAGAAGTCCTGAGAGAAACCTGAAAAAAAACCGCACCCGGTGCGGCGCATCGGTGGATTTTAGCGGCTGGCGTCCCGCTGTGTCTAAGCCGCGCAGGCAAGCACGAAGCGCGAGCGCAGAGAGCGATTTTCGTGCGGTGCAGACAGAAAAGGCGAGCCTTATCCTCGGCACTAAGAGACATCCGCCGTGGCTGCTTCGTTCCCGACCTGACCAGGTTAGCAGAGCTCTTATGCGAGGGGACCCGCCAGGGCGGCATTGTAGAGGAAAAATGAGGGCCGCGCCCGAGACGTACGCGCTAAAATCAGCGCGTTGTATTTTTCCACTCTTTTTTGACGCCGACACTGTGACTGCCACGACCAAAACCACCTACCGCCAGGACTACAAGCCCTTCTCCCACCGCATCACTTCTGTTGAACTTGACTTCCATCTGGATCCGGAAGTCACGCAGGTCTCCAGCACGATGCATGTGGAGAAAGCGCGCAGGGCCGCTCCCGATGATTTTGTTCTGGACGGCTCGGGCCTCACGTTCGTCTCCCTTTCGATCAACGGAAAGCCGGCCGACCCGACGCGCTACACCCTGACGGACACGACCCTCACGATTCACTCCATCCCAGGACGCGCCGTCATCAATATCGTCAATCGGTTCAGCCCGGCAAAGAACACGATCCTTTCGGGCATCTACATGAGCAAGGGCGCCTTCATGAGCCAGTGCGAGTCCGAGGGCTTCCGCAGGATCACCTACTGGCCCGACCGCCCCGATGTCATGAGCGTGTTCACCGTAAAGATGCACGCGAAAAAGGATCTGTACCCCGTGCTTCTCTCGAACGGCAATCTCGTTGAGCAGGGCGAGGAAGACGACGGCATGCACTACGCCGTCTGGAACGATCCCTTCAGAAAGCCGAGTTACCTCTTTGCCCTCGTCGCCGGCAATCTCAAGGACCGCAGCGAGAAGTTCACGCTCCAGAACGGCAAGGAGGTTCTGCTGCAGGTCTGGACCGAGGAGAAGAACTATCCTCGAAGCGCGCATGCGCTCGAAAGCCTCAAGAAGGCCATCCGCTGGGATGAAGAGCGGTTCGGACGCGAACTCGACCTTGACCGATTCATGATCGTTGCGACCGACGACTTCAATTTCGGAGCGATGGAGAACAAGGGGCTCAACGTCTTCAATTCACGCTACGTGATGGCCTCTCCGGAGACCGCCACCGATCAGGATTACCTCAACATCGAATCGGTTGTCGGGCATGAATACTTCCACAACTGGACAGGCGACCGCGTGACGCTGCGTGACTGGTTCCAGCTCACGCTCAAGGAAGGGCTCACGGTCTTTCGCGATCAGGAGTTCTCCATGGACATGGCTCCGGACGAGAGCACGCGCGCCGTGATGCGCATCAAGGACGTGCGCGCGCTGCGCGCCAGGCAGTTCCCCGAGGATGCCGGCCCCATGGCCCACCCGATCCGCCCCGACTCGTACGAGGAGATCAACAACTTCTACACGATGACCGTCTACGAGAAGGGCGCCGAAGTGATCCGCATGCTGCAGACGATCCTCGGCAAGGACGGCTTCCGCAAGGGCATGGATCTGTACTTCGAGCGCCATGACGGACATGCTGTGACATGCGACGACTTCCTTGCGGCGATGGCTGACGCAAACCACGCCGATCTGCGGCAGTTCGCGCTGTGGTACTCGCAGGCGGGCACTCCGCGCGTGACCGTCTCCACGGTCTATGATCCGGAAAAGCAGACCCTCACGGTTCAGGCCTCGCAGATGACTCCCGCCACTCCGGGGCAGTCAAGCAAAGACCCCATGCTCATTCCGATCTCCGTGGGTCTGCTCGATCAGACGGGAGCTGATCTTGCGCTCACGCTGTACGGAGAGAACGCCTGCCAGGATACGACCCGCACGCTGCTGCTCTCCGAAGAGACGATGAGCTGGACTTTCGTCAACATCCCCGAAAAGCCCGTCCTTTCCCTGGGGCGTGGATTCTCCGCGCCCGTTATCTTTGACTACGGATATACGCGCGACGAGCTCATGTTCCTCGCCAGGCACGACAGCGACGCATTCAACCGCGCCGAAGCGATGGAACGGCTCAGCAAGCTCGCCCTGAACCGCATGATCGATGAGATCGAACTGGGCGAGCAGCCCCATGTCGAACAGTACCTGCTCAACGCGTTCGAATCGATGCTCAAGGACGAGTCGCTCTCGCCGATGTTCCGCGCAGTGGCTCTGGAGCTGCCCAGCGAGCAGGATCTCGGGCAGGGCCGGGCAATGATCAATCCCACTGCGATCCACAGAGCCCGGCAGTTGCTGACCGAAACGCTCGGCGATTACTTCAGCCAGGATCTGGCGACCGTCATCACGAAGAACATCACCCCCGGCCCCTACAACCCCGATGCCGAGGATGCCGGCAAGCGCATGCTCAAGAATCTGTGCCTCAACTACTGGCTTGCCGGAGGACTGGCCAAGGCGCTTCTGGCGGTTCGCTCGCAGTTTGATCACGCGGACAATCTGACCGACAAGCTTGCGGCGCTCCAGATGATCGTAAACAGCAAGAGCCCGGCCAAAGTCGATGTGCTCAACCTCGCCGGCCAATCCTGGGCAGGCGACGCCCTGCTGCTCAACAAGTGGTGTACGGTACAGGCGACTGCCGTCTGCCACGACAACGAGATGCCGATCCTCGAACGAATCCGCGTGCTCAGCCGGTACCCGACGGTCTTCAGTTACGAAAACCCGAATTGCGTCTACGCGCTGATTCTGGCATTCATGACAAGCAATCCGGCCGAATTCCACCGTCCGGACGGTTCGGGATACGACTACTGGTATGAAATGGTGGCCAAGCTGGATCAGATCAACCCGCACGTGGCCAGCCGCATCGCCCGCGCCCTTGACAACTGGCGCAGGTATGATCCCGAGCGCGCAGCCAAAATGCATGACGCCCTAGTACGTGTAAGCGAAATTCCAACTCTCTCGCCACATGTCCGGGAAGTCGTCATGAAGTCGCTCAACTATTCCTAACTCAAGCAACAAACCATGGCAAACATCAATCTGAAATCATATTTGGACGCACAAGTCGCCGAAAACGGTCTGAGCCTTGAACTCGCCGCCCTGCTCTGCGGGCTTGGCGAGACCGGCAAGAAAATCAGCCACGAAGTGAGCCGCGGCGCCCTCGCAGGCGTGCTGGGCCTTGCCGGAACGGAGAACGTTCAGGGCGAAGATCAGAAAAAACTCGACGTGATCAGCAACGAGATCATGGTTGAAGGATGCTTTGCCACGGGCGCTGTAACAGCTGTCGCGAGCGAGGAAATGGATCACTGCCTGCCGGCAGCCGCCGGCGCCAAGACCGGCCCGCTGCTTGTGTGCTTTGACCCGCTTGACGGCTCGAGCAACGTCGACATCGACGCCACGATCGGCACCATTTTCTCGGTGCTCCCCGCTCCGGCCGGCAAGACGAGCGCACAGATCGTCGACGAGGATTTCCTGCAGCCGGGCACGAACCAACTTGCCGCTGGCTACATCCTCTACGGTCCCCAGACCCTGATGGCCTTCACTGTGGGCCGCGGCACCGTGATGTTCACGCTCGACCGAGACAGCAATGACTTCTATCTGACGGTTCCGACGGCCGTGATTCCTGAAGCAACTCAGGAATTCGCCATCAACTGCTCGAACATGCGCCACTGGGAAGCTCCGGTGAAGGACTACATGTCCGAGCTTTTCGCCGGCAAGACCGGCGTTCGCGGCAAGGACTTCAACATGCGCTGGGTTGCCTGCATGGCAACCGAAGTGCACAGACTGCTCTGCCGCGGCGGCATTTTCATGTACCCCAAGGACAACCGCAATCCCGACCGCCCGGGCAAGCTGCGTCTGATGTACGAAGCCAACCCGATGAGCTGGCTGATCGAGCAGGCTGGCGGACATGCGACAAACGGCTATGCCCGCATCCTTGAAATCCGTCCTGAAAAGCTCCACCAGCGCGTAGCGGTGTTCCTCGGTGCGGCCGAGGAAGTCGACCGCGTGACCTCCTACCATCAGAAAAGGTAGCGGGAATGATCTCAAGAAACATTGCCGCTGGCCTTTGCCTGGCGCTTGTCTGCGCCTGCTCGGCAGCCGTTGCGGCTGAAACCTCCGCCGCAGATGACGCCAGGGCGAGCATGAACGCGCTCGGACAGAGCGCCTCCAAAGGCTGGAGCGCCGTCAAAAAGGGCGTCTCGAGCGGCTGGGAGAAAACCAAGGAAGGCACCTCTGCGGGTTGGGAGAAAACAAAGGAGGTGACGAGCAAGGGTTGGGACAAGACCAAGGATGGCGTCTCAACCGGCTGGGAAAAGACCAAGGATGCCGCAGTCGATGCAAAGGATGCCGTCAAGGAAAAGATTCACAAGGCGACCGAGTAGGAGACCGTAAATCTGCATCTCTTTCTTGACCGAGGGCAAGACTCAGATTCTGCCCTCGGCTTTTTTTGCATGTTCAGCATCAAAGCAAAAACCAGTTTCCCGTTTGCTTTCAATGTATTGAATAGGAAACTAGTTATGTTATAGCTTTTTGTTTATCGTTTTCATAATTTCTAAAGTATTTGAATTATAAAGACGAGTCGCCGACAATAGTTCCCGAAGAGAATCCCGGCCGAATGCCAGCATCAGACCTGAAAAGGCATTCGCCCGTTTACAAGGAGATCCACATGGACAAGCAGGAACTCGCCGTCCGGTTCACGGACCTGATGGCAAGGTTCACGTCGTACCTCGGCAAGCACATGCCCGACGACGTGATGAAGGCGCTCACAGAGCTGCGCGCCCAGCAGAACACGGAGCTCGCAAAGATCGTCTACGACTCGATGTTCGAGAATCTGGCGGCGGCCGAAGCGGACAATGTCCCGAGCTGCCAGGACACGGGCGTCATCCAGTACTTCGTCGAATGCGGCTCGCGCTTCCCGCTGCTCGCAGAACTGCGCGAGTGCCTCACGCAGGCCACGATCCGCGCTACGAAGGAGGCCCCGCTCCGTCACAACGCCGTGGAGATCTTCATCGAGAAGAACTCGGGCAACAACACCGGCGTACGCATCCCCTACATCGACTGGGAGATCATCCCCGATTCTGACGAGTGCACCATCTACGGCTACATGGCGGGCGGCGGCTGCTCCCTGCCCGGCGCAGCCAAGGTACTGATGCCCGTGGAAGGGTACGAAGGCATCGTGCGGTTCGTCTTTGACGTGATCTGCGAGCGCGGCATCAACGCCTGTCCGCCGCTGCTTGTCGGCATCGGCATCGCCGGTTCCTGCGAGGTGGCCTCGATGCTGTCCAAGCGCGCGCTGATGCGCCCCATCGGCTCGAGCAACAGCAATCCGATCGGCGCCGAGTTTGAAAAAATCATGGCCGACGGTCTTGACCGGATCAACATTGGTCCGGGCGGCCTGGGCGGCGTCAAGACCGTCATGGGCGTCAATGTCGAGCAGGCGGCGCGCCATCCGTCGTGTCTCGCGGTCGGTGTCTCCACCGGCTGCTGGGCGCACCGTCGCGCAGGCATCCGCGTGCATGCCGACATGAGCTATGAACTGTTTACGCACAAGGGGGTGACGCTGTGAGCAAGAAGATTCTGACCACTCCGATCCAGGACAAGGATCTGGAGGACATCCGCATCGGCGACATCATCTACCTGAACGGCTTCCTGTGCACGGCGCGCGACTGCGCGCACACGCGCCTGGTCAAGCAGGGCAGAAAGCTGCCCGTCGACCTCGATCGCCGCGCCATCTTCCACGCCGGGCCCATCATGGTGCCCTGCGGCAGCGAGTCGGGCAGCGGCTACAAGGTCGTTTCCATCGGCCCGACCACCTCGATGCGCATGGAAAAGTTCGAGAAGGAATTCATCGAACAGACCGGTGTGAAGCTCATCATCGGCAAGGGCGGCATGGGCCCGAACACCGTTGAGGGCTGCATGAAGCACAAGGCCATTCACTGCGTGTTCCCGGGCGGGTGCGCCGTACTCGCCGCTCACTGCGTCGAAGAGGTTGAAGACGTTCAGTGGCCCGACCTCGGAATGCCCGAGTCGCTCTGGGTGATGCGCGTCAAGGAGTTCGGTCCGCTCATCGTCTCCATCGACACGCACGGCGGAAATCTTTTTGAGCAGAACAAGAAGGTCTTCAACAAGGCCAAGGAGCCGATCGTCGAGGAAGTGGTCGCCAAGACCGAATACATCGACTAACGGCTGCCCGCGAAGAAGGCATCCCCAGCGGCGCGTCCCCTTCCAGGGGCGCGCCGCTTTTTCGTCAGCAGTTCCCCAACTGCCGCCCGCCGACCTCCTTCATGACGGCAACAAGCGCCTGGGCGGCCTTGTTGCGGTAAGCCTCGGCGCGGAACGCCACGACAACCTGGCGGTCGGGGAGTGCCGGCGCGCAGGAAAAGCACCTCACGGGCTGCGCCGTATGGGCTCTCCTTGCAAGCGTAAGCGTCGTAAGCGTCGCCCCCACCCCGGCGCTCGCAAGATAGATCGCAGCAACGGGCGAATCGCTTTCAAGAACGACCTTTGGTCTCGCCCCGCTCTCCCGGCAGAGCCACTCAAATATTTCGTGGAACTGCTGGCCCTTGCGGATGAGGATGAACGGGTGATCGGAAAGCCTCTCAAAGGGCAGCTCGGGGAACTCCTCCCCCGTCTCTGGCACGGAGCGGGCAATCGGATCGGCGTCGCTCAAGCACAGGAACTGACGCTCCGAATAAAGCGGCTCGAACTGCAACTCCGGATGAAAGAGCGGCGCAAGGGAGAGCGCCAGGTCGGCCTTGCCGGTGAGCGCCAAACGCTCGAGCTCCCAGGTCGTGCCTTCCAGAAGCTGGATTTCGACATCCGGATAGCGCTCGCGAAAAAGAGGCAGCACCTCGGTGAGAAAAAAGGTCGAACGATATTGCGAGGCGCCAAGCCGAATGCGTCCCCGCACGCCCCGCGCGATATCGGCGATCTGCCTGTCACGGATCTCCCGAAGCCGCTCGATCTCCTTTTCGGTGCGCAGATAGCACTCGCCGGCGAACGTGAGTCTAAGCGGCCGGCTGTCACGGTTGACAAGCGGCATTCCGACCTCGGCCTCGAGCCGCTGCACGAACTGAGAAAGCGAAGGCTGGCTGATCTCGAGCACTTGGGAGGCCTTGGAGAAATTGCCATGCTCGATCAGCGCAGAAAGATAGCGCACCACGTGGTTGTCAGACATAAACCGGGGCTCAGAAAATCAAAGGGCGAGCAGGAACCGCGAAGGCCCCTCTCGCCCCTGGAGACACATTAGAAAAGCCCTGGCGCTAGCGGGCCGCCTCGGCAGCGGCGGGCGCTGCCTGCTCAGTCGGAGCAGGAGCCGGAGCAGGAGCGGGAGCC
>DNLN01000170.1 GCA_003488465.1 Sutterella sp.
ATCATCCCCTGATTCAGCACAAGCTCTCCATCATGCGCCAGAAGGAAACCAGCACGAACGTGTTCCGCCAGCTGCTGCGTGAAATCACCGTTCTGATGGGCTATGAACTGACGCGCGATCTGCCGCTCACGACCCGCAATATCGAGACGCCGATCTGCAAGATGGCCGCGCCGACGCTTGCCGGCAAGAAGCAGGTCATCGTTCCGGTGCTCCGCGCCGGTCTCGGCATGAGCGATGGTCTTCTCGAACTGATGCCCTCGGCCCGTGTGGGTCACATCGGCATGTACCGCGGCCCGGACAAGCGCCCTGTCGAATATCTCGTGCGGCTGCCCCAGGTGACGGACCGCTTCTTCATCCTGTGCGATCCGATGCTTGCAACCGGCTATTCGGCCGTCCATGCCATCGAAGTGCTGGTCAAGCGCGGCGTGCCCGTCGAATCGATCCGGTTCCTCGCTCTCGTTGCCGCGCCTGAGGGCGTGCAGGTCGTCCAGGATCATTATCCGATCGATGTGTATGTGGCGAGCCTCGATGAGCGCCTGAACGAAAACGCCTACATCGTTCCCGGCCTGGGCGATGCCGGCGACAGGCTCTTCGGCACGAAGTAGCACTGCGCAAAACATCAGATTCGGCGTCTTGCCCCCTTACGGGAAAGACGCCGAAATTGTTTTTTCACGAAAATTACGGGTTAATACTAGTAGGCAGTGAAATAATTTCACTAAATGAAATTAGCATATAAGGGTTTACCCTTGTTACATGCTTTTCATGCCAGATTTTCATCTCAAAAGTCACCGTCGATTTGACATGGATCAAACTTAAGATACCCTGAAAGGAGCATCATTCGCCCCAAGGAAGTGCATTGCCTGTCAGTGCGCCCTCCTGTGCTTTTTTCCCTTTCAAGGATACTGTTATGACCCCCGATCAAATCAAGTATGCATATACGCCTGACTTTGAACAGAACATCAACGGCGTTGCTCTGAAGGATGCCAAGCGCGTTAGCCGCTGGCCCGCCATTTTGGATGTGACGCAGTCCGTGACCGGCCTGATCCTCGGCCTGTTCCTGTTCTGCCACATGGCCTTCACGAGCTCCATCCAGATCAGCAAGGATCTGTTCTGGAACCTCATCGAGACCTCCGGCGGCGCCTTCATCTTCAGCTCCTCCCAGGAGTGGATGCACGTTCTGTTCGTCGGCTTTATCACCGTGTGCGTGATCCTGCACGCCCTGTGCGCTCTGCGCCGCTTCCCGACGTCCTATCACCAGTTCCGTGACATCAAGGCACACGTCGGCGTTCTGCATCACACCGACACCACGCTCTGGTTCATCCAGTTCGTGACCGCCGTGATCCTCACCGCCTTCGTCTTCCCGCACGTCATGGGCATGCTGATGGCCCCGGGCGAAATCGATCCCAACCTCTCGTCCGTTCACACCTATCACATGGGTCTGTGCTGGACGCTCGTGTTCCTGGTCGTCACCGAACTGCACGGCATGATCGGTCTGTATCGCCTTGGCGTCAAGTGGAACGTCATCAAGGGCGAACGCGCCGGCTTCCGCAAGACGATGCTCGTCGTGGCCGTTCTCATGATCGCCTGCGGCTCTCTGACCGCCTTCACGTACTGGTCTTACGGCAAGCAGCTGGTTGAAGCCGACCAGGCCGCCCTGCGCTATCAGCCGACCTACAACTGGTACGAATAATCTGGTTCTCTAGATTTACCGGTTAAAGGAGCGCCGTCTCAGAGTGAGGCGGCGCTTTTTTTGACTCCAAAGATCTACTTGTAGAGTTAATATCGCAACAACCTAGGTTTCTTTTTGAGGGATCACCTTCTATGTCAGTATCCAAAGCCGCTGTTGTCTCAGTCTCCGCCGTTGCCGTTCTGGCAGCCCTGTACGCTGCCGCCGGTTACATCGCCGTCCCCTCTGCCGTGAAATGGGCTGTCGGCAAGTACCTGCCCGGGCCCCTGGAAGGCAAGAACGCCACGGTCGAATCCGTTTCTTTCAATCCCTGGACGCTCGCACTTGAACTGAATAACCTCAAGGTCGAGTCGGCCAAGCACCCGGGCACCAACGTGCTCTCGCTAGCCTATGCGAAGGCCGATGCGAGCATCAGTTCGCTCTTCAAGATGGCTCCCGTGCTTGACGCTCTGACCGTCAAGTCGCTCATCGTCGACTACGACCAGACCCCGGCGGGAGCCAAGCCCAAGAAGACGGTCACGGAGAGCTCTCTGGCTCAGGGCGCAGCCGGGGCGGCCAAGGTCGCCAAGTCCGAGAGCAAATCCTCCTCGTCCTTCTCGCTGCCCGCGATGAGCCTCTCTGACGTCAGGCTCTCCGACAGCTCCGTTCGCTTCCGTGACAGCTCCCAGGGCATCGACATGCAGGCGACGGACATCAACTTCGAGCTGCCGCTCATCTCGACCCTGTCGAGCGCGACCGATTTGCCGGAGATGACACCGAAGCTTTCTCTGAAGCTTGATGGCAATCCGATCACCGCAACGGGCAAGACGACCAAGACCGGAGCCACCATCACGATCAACGTGCCTGAACTGGATGCCGCCAAGATCCTCAAGGCGCTTCCCGTGAAACTGCCCGTTTCCGTGCGCAGTCTGCGCCTCGGCGCAAACGTCACCGCGGACTACGTGATGAAGGGCGGCAACAGCGTCACGCTCTCCGGAAAGGTTCATGCCGGCAGCATTGACGTGGCTCAGGGCTCGTCACTTACCTTTGCCGCCAATGCACTTGATGTCGATCTCGGCAAGATTGACGTGTTCGGTCAGAAGGCGCATGTTGCGGCCGTCACGCTCGTCTCGCCCCAGGCCAAGGGCCGACTCAAGCGCCTCATGTCGCTCGCCTCCGCAGATGAAGGCACGAAACCCCAGACACGCAAGACCGCCGGCTCGCTTTCTCCGATCAGCCCGGCCTACGCCGCGCAGAGCGCTGGCTGGGACTGGTCCGTTGGTTCTGTCAAGGTCACCTCGGGCAACGTATCCGTCACTGACGACACTCTGAAGAGCCCGGCAACGCTGACTCTTTCCAACATCAACGTCTCCGCGAGCAATCTGACGCAGGCTGCAGGAGCCAAATCCCCCTTCAGCATGTCGATGGGCCTTGCCAAGGGCACGGTCAAAGTCTCGGGAGAGGCCCAGCTCGCAACGCTTGGCGCTGCCGCCAGGGTTGCGATCGATTCCGTCGATCTTGCCTCGCTTACCCCCTGGATCCGCCACTACGCCCAGACCTCTGTCACCAGTGGTCTGCTGTCCACCAACGCAAGCGTGACAGCCGGCATGGCCGGTCAGACGCCCGCCGTCAAGCTCTCGGGCAGCATGGGCCTAACCAACCTTTCGGCGAGCTATCTGGCCATCCCCACCGCCATCCGACTGGGCTCGCTTGGCGTCAATATCAAGGAGATCGACACATCCAAGCAGACGGCCGCTGTCAGTTCCGTTGCGCTCCAGTCCCCGTCCGTGACGATCGCACGGAGCGTCCTTGACAAACTTTCCGGCGGCAACGGGTCTTCCAACTCCAAGTCTGCGGACAAGACTCAGGGCAACGCCTCGGCAAAGAGCGCTGCATCCTCGCAGCAGAAACCGGCCAAGAGTACTGCTGCCAAGGCCGATTGGACCTGGTCCGTCGGCAGCATCGATCTCAAGGACGGCACGGCCACGCTCAGGGATGACACGCTCAAGCCCGTCGCCGCGCTTGCCGTCAGCCAGATCAATGCCAAGGTTCAGAATCTGTCCTCGCAAAAGGGATCGGTCTCTCCGTACAGCGTGAGCGCCACGGTCGCCAAGGGCACGTTTGCCAGCGAAGGCAAACTCTCCCTCGATCCGATGTCAATCACGGCAACGAACAAGATGAACGGCGTTCAGCTCCCAACGTTCAATCCGTGGCTGGCCGCTTCGGGAGCCTCTCTCACCAAGGGTGCGGCCTCTTTGAACGGCAATCTCACGTTCAAGCAGGCCGCCAAGACCGCAGTGAGCTGGAAGGGCAGCATGCAGATCAGCGATTTCAATGCCAAGAAGGGCGGCGCCACCGTGCTCAGCTGGGACAAAGCTACTGCAAGCAACATCAATCTGCAGTCGATCGAGCCGATGAACCTGTCCATCGAACTGCTTGAAATTGATCAGCCAATGCAAAAGATGCTCAAGCAGGAAAAGAGAGTGGGCTCTCTGATCAACCTTCTCACCAAGGGCAGGCACGCCGCGAAGATCGAGCAGGTTGAAACCAAATTGCGCAAGGACGTCAAGCTGCGCAACCTGGTATACAAGGACGGCAAATTCAGCGCCGGCAGATCTGACAACTCGCTGAGCAGCGTGCTTCTGAAAGGCCTGAACTCAGTGTTCGGAAAGTAACTTCCCGATAGGGAAAAGCCGGCACACAGCCGGCTTTTCCTTTTGCAGTCAGTGCATTTTGTCGCAGCGGCACCCGCTGCCGTAATAGTTCGCGAGCCGGGCGCTGTAGAACACAAGGCACGAGAGCCAGGTAAAGACGGCTACCCCTGCCATGATGCAGGCCGCCAGATGCCAGGGCTGCCCCCACGTGAGCCGCATCATGACAAGCTCCACGCCCGAGCGGATCCACTCACCGCCGCACAGGATCAGGCTGAACATCTCAACCTTCGGGATCAGCCAGTGCGGCACGGCAAGCAGCACGATCAGCGCGGCCGGAATCGCGATGAGTTCAGGCATGCCGTGGAACATGGCGTGCGCCGCCATCAGAACGAAAGACAGTGCGGGAAAAATCAGCCTCCACATGGTCAGGGAATCTCCTTGTCAGATTGAACGGGATCCAAACGAACAGTACGGTTCCGGGGTTTCTCTGGCGGAGTGACCGTGAGATAGATCCACAGGTGGTCAAGCGCCATCAGCGGATGCGTGAACATGAGCCGGGGGCCGGCATAGGCCATCGCCTTTCGAATCCTTTCCTTGTACTCGGGCTTGAAGCAATGGATCTTGCAGTGGTCACACGTTGGCTTTTCCTGACCAAACGGACAGCAGGCAAGCCGCCTCAAAGCATACTGGGTGAGCTCCTCGCACTCGGCGCAAAGGCTCGGTCCGCCGTCCTCATGGCGATGGCGGGCCTTGCAGTACATCCGGATCAAGCCCCTGAGCGTATCGGCCTGCCGTTTCAGACGGCCGCTATCGAGCCTGGCCATGCGATCATTTTCAGTCATAGCAAGCATTATCTGTGTTCTGAGCGCAGGGACATTACGGGTTCCCGCTTAAGAATGGCTGAGAGAGCGATCGGCTAGAATGCCTAGCTCTTTTGGCAGGGTTTTCTGTTTTTCCCTTATGCTTCAGTCGCTTTGGATGCTTGTCGCATCATTTTTCTTTGCCTGCATGACGGCCCTTGTGAAGTACACCGCCGGGCTCGGAGAGGCAGGCACCTTCGAGATCGTCTTCTACCGGTCTCTGATCGGACTGCTGTTCATCGCCATCCTCGCCGCCGTACGGGGCTACTCGCTTCGAACAAAGCATCTCCCGGGGCACCTGAAGCGTTCGATTCTGGGCACGATTGCGTTCACAATGTGGTTTGCGAGCATGGGACACCTGCCGCTCGGAACCGGCACGACGCTCAACTACACGGCCCCGATCTTCATTGCAATCACCACCATCGTCGTCGCGCTCAGAAAGAAGGAGCCTGCACCCTGGATGCTGGGGCTTGCAATTCTTGCCGGCTTCATCGGCATCTGCCTCATTCTTCGCCCGTCGGTGAACGGCGAACAGCTCCCTTGGGCCATGCTTGGACTCACGGCAGGCGCTCTCGGCCCCATCATTTTCTTCCAGATCAAGCAGCTCGGACGCCTGCGCGAACCCTCGTATCGGATCGTGTTCTACTTCTCGCTCGTGGGAACCATCTGGGGATTTGCGGGGACCCTTGCCCTCGAGCACGGACTGGGCCTGCACAGCATGCAGACGATGCTGGGCCTGCTCGGCGTCGGCTCGGTTGCAATCCTTGCGCAGCTCTCGATGACGAGGGCCTACGCGTACGGCAACATGATGCTTTCGGCATGCCTGCAGTTTGCAACCATCCCGCTCTCGGAAATCCTGAGCGCAATCGTCTTCCATGAGACACTGCCGCCCGTGGCGCTCGCAGGCATGGGACTCATCCTGATTTCGGGGTGCTCTGCCACGGTGATCACCAAGAGAATGGAGCAGCGCAGAGCGCAGCAGGAGCGCTAGTTTTTTGGGCCGTTCTGCTCACGCTGCATTCGGGCTGCGTAGGCTGCCATCTGCGCGTAGTGGCCGTAGGCCGGATCGTCCATCCCGAGCTTGCGCATGATGAGCTCGAGGTGCTCTCTGGCGGACTCCCAGCGCTCCATCTCCATCTCGAGCCTGGAGACAATCTCAAGCGTCTTGATGCTGTTCTCATCGATCGCGAGCGCCCGCAGCAGTTCGGCATAGGCCTTGTTGCGCGAGCCCGTGTCATCGCTGCCGAGCAGACAGGCAGCATATTCGAAAATGACCTGGGGATCCCTGGAGGAGAAGCCGCCGATCCCCATCACGCGGGCATAGGCGGACTCGGCCTTGTCCCATCTGTCGTGACTAGCGTATTCCCGAGCCAGAAACACCCAGGCCCGCTCGTTTTCCGGATTGTCCGCAAGGAAGGCTTCAAGCTGCTCGGCGCTGACCTGACGCTCGACTTCGCCAAGCGTGCCGTCCTGCTGCATCAGGCCGCCGGAGCGAAACGAATCGATGAACGGGAGCACGGAAGGCGTGCCCCAGTGCATGTAAAGCCCGATGGAGGACGCGGCGATCACGAGTGTCAGAATCTGACCTGTCATCAACGGCAGTCCGCTCCGGGTGCCGACCCTTGCGCCCCGCCCGCGGTCAACCTCCTCGAGCGCCCTCCTCTGAATGTCCTCAATGCTCTGCAAGAGGCCGTTGCGATCCAGCAGTCCCGCCTCGAAGTCGCTTTTCGCCTGAGCGATCTGAGCGCTCAGGGCATCGGCAACGAGATCGCCGGAACTTGCTCCTCGACCGGCGTCTTTTTCGGCACGAATCAGGGCGACAGTGAGCAAGGCGCACACCGCAACCAGCACCGTCGTGACAATCAGCCAGAATACAAAGACTTCGGACATGGAATGATGGCAGCAGAAACGAAGGGAAACAGCGCAATCTTACGAAAAGCGGTGCAGCTGAACCAGTCAACCGCACCGCTCGGTGTCATCGGTTCGGATCGCTTCGCAATGGAGGGGGGATCCTTCCGAAGCGATTCCTGAGCCGATTACTTCTTGGCGCTCTTCTTGCTGCGGATGGCGTCACGCAGAATCTTCGTGGCGGTTTCGGCAGCCTTGGCTCCCACGTCCATGGAGGCGACAGCTTCCTCGACGTTGTGGAAGTACGCACCGTTCACGGCAGTCCAGGATTCCCAATTGGAATGGGCGATCGTGTGCTGCTCGCGAGCCTTGTCGAGAACTTTCTCGGACACGCCGGCGTTCAGAGCCTCGTTGAAGGCGTCGAACATCTCGTTCATGCGGGCCTCGGTCTCACGCAGCTTGCCCATGTAGTAGGCCTTCATGCCGGTGATGACGCGGTTCATCTGAGCCTCGGTCTTGTCCGTGTGGCAGCTCAGGCAGGTCTCCTTCATGTAGTTGCGCGGCGAGGTGTTCCAGTGCAGCGTGTAGAACTTGCCGTCTTCGCCCTTGACCTTGGGCATGTGGCAGTTCTGGCACGTCACGCCAGCCTTGTCGTGCTTGGAGCCCCAGAAGGTTTCCGTATCCGGATGCTGGAACTTGAGCAGCTTGGCGCCGGTCATCGGGTGCTTGAAGTCGCGGAAGTTGATGTGATCGTAGAACTTCTGGACATCCTTCACCTTGACGAACGGGAAGACGTTCGTGCGGCGGTCAGCCATCGTGATCGGCTTGCCGGAGTCGGCTTCCATGCCCGGGTTGCAGTTGTACTCAACGTGGCACTGGCCGCACATCAGCTTGGAGTCGGCCTTTTCCATCGTTGCGATCTTGCGGTCGATGCCGCGCTGCACGCCGCGTGCATGCACTTCGATCTTGGTCGCCTTGGGATCCTCGGAGTAGACCGTGGCAAAGTCCTTGCGGCTCAGAGCGTCGATCAGAGCGTCACGAATGATGCGGGGCTGAGTGGAGTGCGGATCGTGGCAGAAGTTGCAGTTGATCGCGTGCTGCAGCGTGCGGCCGATCTCAACCGGATTGGACTGACGGGACCACTTGGCATTGTCGGTCTTGTCTCCGAGGAACGCCCAGTCAAGCATCAGGTCGGAAGTCTTGCAGGACTGGCAGACCGGGTTGATGGCAGCGGCCGTTGCATAGCGATGCGGCTTTTGCTGGTTGTTGTCAGGATACATGTCCTTGATCTTGTCCTGAAGATTGAAGGCGCCGCCTTCATAGGTCAGGTACAGCCAGCCGTCCTTGGGCTGGAAGCGGCCGCCGTAGGAGCGGTCGTAAATCACCTGGTCAAGGGTCATGAACACGTGGCTGCGCGGCTCGTCATGCTCCTTGGTGAAGCCGTGCTTGCCCATGGCGCGATCGAAGAACGGATCGGGCGACGGGCCGGTCGTCAGCTTCTTGGAGATGCGGCCGAGCTTCTTGTCGTTAACCTTGTACAGAGATTCGTACTGGGGCTTGTGGCAGGTCGCGCAGGGCTCCGGGCCCATCATGGTAACCGGGCGGGTTTGCTTGCCGGGATTGCTCTGGTGCTTCTCAAGGCCGGTATGGCAGGTGTCGCAGCTGATGCTCTTGTGAGCGCCCTTCTGGTGGAACGTGCCGACATCCTGGTGGCACATCGTGCACATGGCCATGTTGATTTTTTCAGCTGCCATGACGCTGGGGGCCATCGTCAGGGCAACGGCGGCGGCAAGTGCAGCCTTCAGCAAAGTCTTGGTATGCATATTGTTTTCTCCTTGGGTGCCCATAAGCAGGAAGACGCTCACAGTCGGAGCGCCTTGCAGACCGCAAGGCACACACCGCAGGATTTAAGCAAAAGCTAAGACTGGCCGCCACCCTGCTTGGCAAAGCCAACTCTTTAGCTCCTTCCAATCAACTTGGCTTGTTTTCCCTAGACATCAATAGCG
>DNLN01000044.1:0-13993 GCA_003488465.1 Sutterella sp.
TCGCCGACGATCTCCTCGATGATGTCCTCCATCGTGGCGATGCCGGCAGTACCGCCGTACTCGTCAAGCACCAGGACGGCCGAGATGTGAGCCTTGTTCATCATTCTCGGAATCTTGGATATCGAGCAGTTCTCGGGCACGATGATGTACTTTCGGGCGATCTTGTCGAAGTCGGGCTTCTGGCCGTTCAGGACGCTCTGCAGGATGTCCTTGATGTGGATCATGCCGATCACGTGATCCTTGCTGCCATCGATGTACGGGTACCGCGTGTACTGGGTCTCGCCGACAAGCTTGAGGTTTTCTTCAAGCGAGCGCTGCTTGTTGATGCACACGAGCCTCTTGCGCGGTGTCATGACTTCCTTGACGACAGTGTCGCCAAAGTCAACCGCATTCTGAATGATCTCGGTCTCGGTGCTGTCGAGCACGCCGCCCTTGAGGCTTTCGTCGGCGATGATCTTGATTTCCTCTTCGGAGTGGGCGAGTTCGCTGTCGTTGACTGCGCGAACGCCGACAAGGTGCACGGCGGCTGCGGCGATGAAGTCAAAGACCTTGATGATCGGGTAGCAGATCATCCAGAACACATAGAGCGGACGGGCAATGAACAGCACCGTGCGCTCGCTTCTGGCGATGGCGACAAGCTTGGGCGCCTGCTCGCCGAACACGACGTGGAACATCGTGATCATTGTGAAGGCAATGATCACGGCGATGGTGTGAATCGCAATCGGACCAAGTCCAGTGTACTTTTCAAGGGGCGGTCTGATGAGAGAGGCCACTGCGGGCTCGCCCAGCCAGCCCAGGGCAAGGGAGGCGAGCGTGATGCCGATTTGGGTTGCACTCAGGTAGGTGTCGATGGAGTAGGTCATCTTGAGCGCCAGACGGGCGTTGGGAACCTTCTCCTTGACAAACTCTTCAAGTTTGGTTTTCCTGACCTTGACAAGAGAGAATTCTGAAAGAACGAAAAAGCCGTTTAAGGCAATGAAAAAGCCCGCTAGAGCGAGTTTTAAAAGTGAATCGGTGTCCAATTGTTTTCCTTGAAGGATAAAACCCTTGCGCATCGTAGCAGATTTTTGCGTTTTCTCGATGTTTGACCCTGGGCCGGGTTAACCGAGTGCAAACGAATTTTTCCGTTTTGTCTCAAAGCGGTGGGTTGTTGACATCCGGGAAGTGTGCAACAATGCGATCCTCTGTTTTTTTGTAGCAGGCACAGTGCTGTTCCCGGGGTAGGCCTGCGGCTGTTTTTGTCGAAAGATTATGGATTTCGTTTATATCATCCAGGCGGTCATATTGGGCATTGTCGAGGGGCTGACGGAGTTCTTGCCTGTCAGCAGCACCGGTCATTTGATCCTTGCCGGAGACATCATCAGATATGACGAGGTGGGGGCGGAGACGTTCTACGTGGCCATTCAGGCGGGGGCCATTCTTGCCGTGTGCTGGCATTATCGCGACCGGATTGTCGCCATTTTGAAGAACCTGTTCAAGCCGGGAAAAGATCAGAGGCTCGCTGTCAATACGGTGATTGCCTTCCTGCCCGCCGCCGTGATCGGCGTCTTTTGCGCCTCGGCCATCAAGATGTACCTGTTCAAGCCGGTTCCCGTTGCGGCAGCTCTGGTGATCGGCGGCCTGATCATTCTCTGGATCGAGAATGTCAACGTGAAGAGCGCAAGGGCGCCACGCGTGGCTGCCATGGATGACATGGACTGGAAGGACGCTCTTGCCGTCGGCTTCATGCAATGCTTTGCCCTGATCCCGGGAACGAGCCGCTCGGGCGCAACCATCATCGGGGGGCTTGTTCTGGGACTCTCGCGCAAGGCCGCCACGGAATTTTCATTCTTCCTGTCCATCCCGACCATCTTCGGAGCCACGGTCTACGACCTCTGGAAGAGCCGGGACATCCTGACTGCTGCAAACCTGCCGTCGATCACGGTCGGCTTCGTCGTGAGCTTCATTTCCGCGATCTTTGTCGTTCGCTGGCTGCTGCGCTTCGTGAGCACGAACAACTTCAAGGGGTTCGGCTGGTACCGGATCTGCTTTGGCCTCGTGGTGCTGATTGCCTGCTACAGCGGGCTGATGACGATGTAGCGCACGACTCTTTGGCTTGAGAACAGCACTCCCGCCGGCGGAATGAGATCCGGGCGGGAGTTTTCTTTGAAGGGGCGTCTGCGGTCGCGCGCTAGAGCGCGACCGAGAAGTAAATGAGGGCGAGGTGGTAGAACACGGGAGCCGAGAAGATGAGCGGAGCAAAGCGCTCAAGCACGCCTCGGCCGATGTACATCTCGCTTTCCCAGCCCTTGTTGCCAAGGCTCTTTTTGATCGAATTCACGACGATGTCGCCCATGATGCCCGAGATGATGATCGCAGCGGTAAAGAGTGCGGTCTGCCAGAGCTCGAAGGGCGTGAGCCAGAAAAGCGCAATGCCCACGGCCAATGCAGCGATGAAGCCGAGCGCAACGCCCTTGATGGTCTTGTTCGGAATCATCCGCGAGGCGTGACCGCCCAGCATGGAGCTAGCGAGCACCGAGAACAGGTCCGAGCAAAAGCTCACGATCAGGAAAAAGAGCAGCAGCATCGCGCCCGAGGAGCCGAACCGACTCACGTCAAGCGTTGCGATTGCAGGTGCGTGACTCACGCAGTACACGCAGACCATGACGCCCCACTGAACCTTGGCCACGCGCTCGAGATACCGATCGGTGTCGTGGCTCATGGAGGCGACGACCGGCAGCAGCAGGAACAGGTACACCGGGATGAAGACCGTGAAGTAGGGCATCAGCTCGAAGTACACGAGCAGGTACTGAATGGGGATCGCCAGATAAAAGGCGATCACCAGAACCCAGTGGTCGGTGTGCTTGATCGGGGTGAGCGCGATGAATTCGCGCAGCAGGAAGAACGAGAATCCTGCAAACAGAATGATCAGGCATCCGGTGCCGAGCCACCAGGCGACGGCAAAGATGATGATCAGCCACCAGCCGAGACGCACTCTGGCGTTGGCGATCGCCAGACGGTGCAGGGCTTCTTCGCTCTGCGCCTTGCCTTCAGTCCACAGGCCGTAGATCGTGCCTGCGCCGATCAGAAAGACGAGTGAAGCGAGAATGATCAGGTAACCCTGCTGCAGGGTCAGTCCGAGTTGCATCATGATATCTGTGCCAAATCTACGACTGCCTGGCGGGCCCTTTCCAGGAAGTCTTCCTTAGGATCTTCGATGGTGTGCGAAAGCGGTGCGCCGAAGCGCACGGAACAGATGGTGGGAACCGGAATCACCACGCCCTTGGGCATTGCCCGATGCAGGTTCTCGATGTACACGGGGATGAGTTCGACTTCCGGGAACTCGCGCATCAGTCGCCACAGACCGCTCTTGAAGGGGCTTGGAAGGGGTTGGGGCCGGCGTGTCCCTTCGGGGAAGATGATGAGCGAGTCACCCGCATGAAGCGCTTCTTTGAGCGGAGCGAGCGGATCGGCGTGCACCTCTGCGCGGTGGCGCTCGATCAGAACGACGTTGAGCTCCTTCATGGCGATGCGTTTTCTCAACAGGCCGTGATCCCAATAATCCTTGGCCGCAACCGGACGGGTCATGCCTCGCAATTGCCGGGGCAGGGACGACCAGATGACGATTGTGTCCATGTGGCTGGTGTGGTTGGCAAAGTAGATCCGCTGCTTGCGCGACGGCTGGCAGCCGTACCACTGCGGATAAGCGCCAACGAGCAGCCGGGTAAGCCAGACAATCGGCGTGACAAGTTGAAGTTGGAACACGGTGAAATCCTGTAAATGCCCACGAAAGGCCTTCGGCCGTCCCTTGCGCAGGGAAGTCTTCGACCGACAGTCATCGCAATTATGCCGAGTCAGCCCGGCGGATGGCATGGTCCGAAAAGATGATCCTTGTCGAGAATCGGACTCCGGCTACGAGGTGAATTATTGGATGAGGCTCGGTTTTTTCCTGCCGCTCTCAACCTTCGTGATGATCGGATCGGAGAATGTTCCCGTGACGGCGTACTGCGTGGAGAACAGGTTGCTCAGAGGATTGCGCAGCACGAGCTGGGCAAGGAAGCTCCCGATGCCGACCACAGGGTTGACGGCTGTGAGCGCGAGCGAGGCGCCAATCGCGTTGACATCCGGGACAACGAGGACGTTGAAATCGAGCGTCTCGGCTTGCAGGTTGCCTTCGCCTGAAATCAGAATCGCCGCCTTGGAGCTTGTGACCTTGAAGTCGTCCGTGCGCGCTTTGCCGTCATCAATGAGCAATGTGCCGCCGAACGTGTCAAAGGCTAGTCCTCCGGAGAGGTCCGAGAAGTCAAGCGTCAGACGTTTCATGAGCGACTGCATGGAAACGAGCGAGAGCAGAGCTCCTCCCGCGCCGGTTGACACCTGATTGAGGTTGCCTTTCTCAAGGCGAACTTCGCCTCTGCCGTCAAATGTGTTCAGGTCGGGCTGCCAGGGCACGCCTTGCCAGGAGATGTCCATCGAACTTGTTCCCGATGCGCCGCTGATGGCGTCCTTGATGCCGAAGATGGAAAGGAGCTCGCCGGTATCCTTGATGTCGGTTTTGGCCTTGATCTCGGTGAGATTTCCGCTAGAGGTGGAGCGCCATTTCCCGGTGGCCCTGAGCGTGCCAGCCGCATTGGCAACCGAAAGCCTATCGATGAGCCAGACGGGACCCTGTTTGTCCCGGGCGTTTCTTGCCTCAAGCGTAACGCCGCCAAGGGGGAAGGTTCCGTACTGGAACTTTGCAACCCTTGCGCTGATCGAGGGCAGAGCCGCCTGAGCCGAGTGCTCGAGAATGTCCTTGATTCTGTCGCTGGATTTGCCCGGAATGTGGAGTTTTTCAAACCGGGCGCTCACCGCTCCCAGGCCGCCGCCCGAAAGATCCCAGTTGGCCGATCCGACGATCTGGTGGCTGTTGAGGACAATATGCCATCTTGAAGTTTCGGTCTGCGTTGCGGAGGCCTTCAGATCAACAACCGTCAGGTCATCGGCCGTGAGGTGATTGATGTCGGCATTGACTCGTGAGAGAAAGATCCGGGAGACTGCCGAGTGCTGCCCGGAGGCCTGGGCCTGAAATGCTCCGATCAGTCGTTTGGCATGAACCTCCCAGTCGTCGGCAACAACCTGGTCGGCATTCACCTCGACGCTCATGCCGTGCCGCGGCATGCGGGCCTGCTTGCCCACTGCGATGGTTCCCGCGATTGGCTGCGAGGCGGCGTCGGGAATGTTCAGAAGCATCTGGAATTTCGAGGCCGCCCGCAGTTCTATGCGGGTGCTCTTGCCCTGATTGGAGAACAGGAACTGCGACGGCCAGGCGCTTTCTGGCTGCTTGGCAAGGGGGGCGGGGTAGGCGCTTGCAATGCCTGAAAGATCCGTGTCGACGCGAACGGAAAGGTCTTTGCCGATCATCAGTTCGGCATCAAAGTCGGTCTTGCCCGAAAGCGGCTGCACCGCGGCACGCAGCGCGGGGCTGTTCTCGAAGAACGTGATGTTCTGAATGTCCGCCAGACCGTTCAACTTAACGCGCACGAGTCCGGGGGAGACGGTTGAGACGGAGGCTGAGAGCGGATTTGCGAATGCCTTGCCCGTGAGCCGTTCGCTTGCTGCTCCCTCATGAGTGAACGTGAGGGGGCCCTTCAGTTCTGTGACCGCAGGAACCGGCCAGCCCATGTCCACGGAGTTGCCGCGGAAGTCGATCAGCCCGTTGACCCGGGTGTCTTTGGCGTGCAGCAGCGGAATGTCAAGCTTGAGCCGCAGGCCGATGTCTCCCTGGGTCTTCGTCTTGGCAAAGGCGTTGCCGAGAATGGCACCCACAGGACTCTTTGCCAGGTACGCGACGCCGTTTGCGAGTCGGGTGGTCTGGACGGTTCCGTCAACCAGAAGCTTTGCGTCCGGGTCAATGAGACTGGGAATCTGCGCCCAGGCTTTCGTGACATGGGCGCCCAATGTGTCCGCTGCAGTTGCGTCAACCGTCATTTCCATGCCGTTGAAGGTGAGAGTGCCTGAGATGTCGGTCAGAAGCGGCCAGCTTGAGCCGCGCACGAATTCTCCCCTGGCATTTCGCTTGTAATTGGGCACATAGTCAAGGGCGACGCCCGAAACATCGGTCTTGATGTAGAACCGTCCCTTGCCCTTCGTGTCCGGAGCCTCCCAGGGGAAGTCATTGAGATCACCCTTGAGGACGACTTCACAATTGTCGCCGCGTCCGCGAACGAGTCCGGCCTGCAGCCAGTCCCGGACATTCTGAGGAATGACAAGCGGCATGAACAGCCAGACATCCTGTGCGCGTCCTCTGCCCGCCTTGCCCGTGATGTCGACTGTGCCGGCGCCGCCCGTGTCGGTCCAGGAGCCGCTTGTGACAAGTTGCGCCGAGGGGGAATCCACGGTGACATTCTCAAAGATGACCTTGAGCGGGGAGTTGGCCTGAACCTGCCAGCTCACCGTGCCCGAAAGAGCGTTTAACTTGAAAAGGGGATGTTCGAACACGCCCGGGAACGAAAGGGTGGGAGACGTGCTGCTGATTTCCACGCGGCCGGCGGTGCTCGATACCGAGGCTTTCCCGGAAATGCCTGTGAAGCCGGGGATGCCGGGATTTTCGATGCCGTTCGTTTTCGTGCCCGAGGGGACTGAATTGACGCCTAGATTCTTGAAGGAAGTGGTGACGGACCATGAGCGGGGCGCGCTGAACTTGCCCGACCAGTTGAGGTCGGCCGTCTCAATCATGCCTCTGGGACCGTAACGGTCAAGAGCCGCAAGCACGGACTTGTCGACGGGCAGTGTTTCGATCACGTCGGCAAGCTGCGCCAGGTCTATGTGCTGCAGGGAGATCGAGGATTCCGCAGGTTCGAGCGTGTTCGGTTTGAACCGCGTGAATGTATCGAGCTGTGCGGGGCCCGTGAGCGGACCGCCTTTCGGCTGGAAGACGAGATCGCGAACCGAGAGTCTGGCATGCTCGCCGTCGTATTCGCCCTTGATGCTCACTGAGAGTTCGGTGAGGCTCAGATTCGGCAGCGCGTCCGCGAGCTTCAGGTCAACGTCAGTGAGGCAGGTTCTCGCGTCGATCGTCCTGAGCGTGCCCTCGCGGAATTTTCCCGTGAGTTCGACGCTGCCGTAGGCCGCCAGGACGAACTGTTCAAGCGGGGTGTCAGTGACGATGTCGGCCGCATTGATGTCCTCGAGCAAAGCGTAGAACTCCCCCTTCCAGCCGGTCCAGTCCGTCGAGGGGCGGAACAGGGCGGGGGAGAAGGTGGCGCGGATGTCGACCTTGGGCGCGCCAGGGGCGTGCTGCACGGCCTGCAGGCCGAACGCCCAGTGACCAAGGCGTTTTTTGAACAGCATGTTCAGCGACGAGAGCGAAAGTTCCCGCGGTTTGGCGTGTGACAGATCCGTGAGATCGATCGAGGAATTGGTGATGGACAGTTCCCTCTGGTCCATCAGCCAGCCGATCACCATGTCGTCTGTTTCAGAGGAATTGCCCCCTGCGGATGAAAGCCGAATGCCGCCCACTTCGAAGGAGCCGTCGGGAAGTTTCTTCACGCAGAGATGAGAGTCGCCGATCTCAAGTTTTCTGAAGGAGAGCTTCCCAAGGAGCGAGCGCCAGTGGAACATGGCGGTCACGCGCTTTAAAACCAGTGCGTGCTGCTCTCCGTCGCGCCCGGCGGGACTGCTCAGATGCAGATCCCTCAGAGTGACCTGCGGCCAGAGTTTCGTCCATTCGGGACGGATTTCTCCAATTGTCGCCTCGGTGCCGGTCGCCTCGGAAATGAGTGCGGCGATCTCGTTCTTGTACTGGCCGATTTGCGGCAGGATGTACCAGCGCGTGGCCGCACACAGAGTGAAGAATGCAAAATAAAGGATGGTGATGGACCAGAACAGGAATGCTGCATATGGCTTGCATTTAAGCCAGATGCTTCGCTTAGCCGTGTTGTTGTCCGTATTGCTCATCGCTCAATGATTGGCTAGGCTAAAATCGAAAATCGTCCGCCGGCCAATGCCAAAAAAACAACAAAATACTTTATCACAGGCGGTGCCGAGCAAACCGCAATCGTAAGTCAGGATCGAGCATGCCCCGTCTGCAACTCTCAGAGGTTCCCGAGTATTCGTTTTATGTCAAGCGCTCACTTGAAGCAATGCGTTTCGGGGCGAGTGCCGAGGAGCAGATGGCCGATCTTGCAAGGCTTGCCGCAGGTCCCGTGACGCGCGAGCAGATGGCCGAGCGGCTCGGAGCGATCAATGAGCCCGAGGAGATGAATCTGGCCATGCGCAGGCTGCGGCGCGACGTGATGGTGAGCCTCATTGCGCGGGATCTGACGGGAGAAGCCGGATACCAGGAGGTCGTCGAGACGATGACGGCCCTTGCCGAGGAGACTGTGAGCCACTGCGTGCGTGTTGAGAGCCGTGCGCTTGCGCGGCGCTTTGGCGTGCCGATGTCCGAGCAGGGCGTGCCGCAGGACCTCATCGTGGTCGGCATGGGCAAGCTGGGCGGGGCCGAACTCAACGTGAGTTCGGACATCGACCTCGTGTTCGTCTATGACGAAGCCGGGGAGACGCAGGCCGTGGGGGAGTTTGCCAATGCAAGGCGCACGCTCACGAATCATGAATTCTTTGAAAAACTGAGCAAGCGGGTCATCCCGGCGCTCAACGATCTTGACGGAATCGGTTTTGTCTTCCGGGTGGACATGCGGCTTCGGCCCTTTGGCGATGCAGGCCCCATTGCCGTGAGCATGTCCATGCTCGAGGAATACCTGTATACGGAAGGCAGGGACTGGGAGCGCTTCGCCTGGCTCAAGGGCCGCGTGATCAGCCGTCCCGTTTTCATGGGAAACGAGGCGTTCGAGAGTGCGGTGAATGGACTCAATTCGCTCGTACGGCCGTTCGTGTTCCGCAAATATGTCGATTTTTCCGCTATCAGTGCGCTCAGTCGCCTGCATGAGCTGATCCGCGCCCAGACGATCCGCCGCGAGGCCGGTCGCAATCTCGGAATCAATGTCAAGCTCGGCAAGGGCGGCATTCGCGAAATCGAATTTATCACGCAGACCTTCCAGATCATCCGGGGCGGCCGAGAGCGGGAGCTGCGGGGAAAATCCACGCTGCCGATGCTTCAGGCGCTCGCCGAGCACGGAGCGATTTCCAGACAGACGGCCGAGCGGCTTGCCGTCGAATACGTTTTTTTGCGAAACCTCGAGCACGCTCTGCAGTACGTGGACGACAAGCAGACGCAGGTGCTTGGGAATGACGGGCAGGCCCAGGCGCGCATTGCGGCCATGCTCGGCATGCAGCCAGGTCAGATGCTCGAGCGGCTTGAGAGCTGCAGGGAGTTTGTCTCGGGCACCTTTGACGAAATCTTCCACATCGACAGCTCCATCAACTCGATTCCCGGCTGGCCCGTTGGCTGGCATACGGGGGACGAAGAGGGCGTTTCGGCGCTTGAGGGCAAACTGCGGGAGCTTGGGTATGCCGATCCCCGGGCGCTTGCCGAACGCGTGAGCAAACTGCTCAACACAAGGCTCAAGAGTTCCCGTTCGGCCGACGCCAAAACGCAATTCACGCGGTTTGTCGTGCATCTTGCTGACCACGCCAACGAGTGGGCGCGCGAGGCCGTGGGGGGTGTCTCGGGTGATGAGGTCTTCCACCGATATCTGGAACTGCTCGAGGTCGTCGTCGGACGCACGACGTACGTGGCGCTCCTCAATCAGTATCCGAGCGCCGCGGCCCGCGTCGGCAAGATCCTTGCCGTGAGCCGCTGGGCTGCGCAGTACATCACTGCGCACCCGCTGTTGCTGGACGAACTCGTCGACGGCCGCGGCAGGCAGGTCGACGACTATACGCCGGTTGACTGGAGCGGCTGGCTCGATGACCTGCGCCGGGAGATGATCGCCAGCGAGGGGGATCAGGAGCGGCAGATGAATCTGCTGCGCGATGCGCACCATGCAGCGGTGTTCCGGCTGCTGCTTGCCGACCTGGACGGCCGGCTTACGGTCGAGCGGCTTGCCGACCAGCTCTCGGCACTTGCTGACGCCGTGCTCAGTCTTGTCCTTGACCTGGCCTGGCACAGCATTCCCACGCGGCACATCGATCAGCCCAGATTCGCCGTTATCGGTTACGGCAAGCTGGGTGGCAAGGAACTCGGGTACGCCTCGGATCTTGACATCATCTTCCTTTACGACGATCCGAGCGAGGAGGCGCTCACGAACTATCCCAAGCTCGTGCGCCGCATGATGAGTTGGCTCACCGTGCAGACGAGTTCGGGAATTCTCTTTGACATCGACATGCGGCTGCGGCCCAACGGCCAGAACGGCCTCATCGCCTCGAGCATGGAGATGTTCCGCCGCTACCAGAGAAACGAGGACGGCAACGGCGCCTGGCTCTGGGAGCATCAGGCGCTCACCCGGGCCAGGTTCTGCGCTGGCGACCCCGAGGTGGGGGCGGCTTTTGAAAAGGAGCGCAGCTTCATTCTCACGCAGCCGAGAAACCGCGATGAGGTCGTGCGGGCCGTGATCGAGATGCGCAGCAAGATGCTCGACGGGCATCCCAATGCGACGGAGCTTTTTGACGTCAAGCACGACCGGGGCGGCATGGTGGACATTGAATTCATCGTCCAGGCGCTCGTGCTTGCGCACGCGCACGATCATCCCGAGTTGGTCAACAACTTCGGCAACACATTGCTTTTGGAGATGGCCGGGCGTCTGGGACTCATTCCGGAGCAGTACGCGGCGAAAGCGCCTCTTGCCTACCGCAAGTATCGGAATATTCAAAGACGGCATCGGCTGCTCAACGAAGCTGAAGGCCGGGCGGTGCGCGTTCCGCTCGATGAAGTGCGCGAGGAGCGCGATCTCGTGCTCAGACTCTGGGAACTTGTGATGGGCTCAGCCGAGCCAGTGCGCAACCGAGTACAATGATCCGCGTTTTTGTTTCAGCCCATCGACCGCAGCAGTTAAAAGGCCGCTGGACAGAACCCTGTTTTTAAAAGGATATCCTTGAAATGAAACTCGATGTTGTCAAGGTCTGGCAGGATCTGCACAAGATGCCCGAACTCGGCTTTCAAGAAGTGCGCACCAGTGCTTACATTGCCGATGTCATGGAAAAGCTTGGCTACGAGGTTACCCGAGGCTTTGGCGGTACGACGGCTGTCGTGTGCTACAAGCGTGGCGCCGAGCCCGGCCCCACGCTGATGCTGCGCGCCGACATGGATGCGCTGCCCTATCCGAATCCGGACGGCTCGATCGAGTGCGTCCATGCTTGCGGACATGACAGCCACTGCGCCATGCTGCTCACGGCTGCGGCCGAACTCGCCGACAAGGTTAAGCGCGGCACGCTCAAGATTCTGTTTCAGCCTGGCGAGGAGACGCTCAAGGGCGCCGTCGCTCTCGTTGACAAGGGCATTCTCGATGACGTGGACATTGCCCTCGGCATGCACATCCGCCCGATTCAGGACGTTCCGGCAGGTGACATGTGCGCTGCCGTGCGCCATACCTCCTCAACCTTCATCGGCATCAACATCAAGGGCAGAACCTCCCACGCTTCCCGTCCGCATCTTGGCGTGAACTGCGCAGAGGCCGCCGCGCTCATCACCAATGCGGTGAGCATGATCAAGATCGATCCGGCCGTGGTCTGGTCCGCCAAGGTGACGGGCATTGTCGCCCAGGCGGCAGCGCACAACATCATTCCGGATGAGGCGCAGGTCTGGCTCGACTGCCGCGCCGGCACGAACGAGGCGATGAACGAGATCATCGAGAAGGTGAAGGCCGCCGCCGAGTTTGGTGCGAAGAGTGTTGGCGCCACGGCCGAGGTCTTCTTCCCGGGCGTCGTTCTTCCCGCTGCCGTCTATGACGATGACCTCACGGCCGAAGTTGCCGAGGAAATCGTCAAGGCTGTCGGTAAAGAGCACCTTGCCAAGGATTGCGGAGGCGGTGGAGAGGACTTCCACTTCTTCAAGTTCAAGAAGCCTTCGATCAAGGCTGCATACTTCGGCGTGGGCGTCGGCGCCGCGCCCGGCCTGCATGCCCGCAACATGAGCTTTGATCCGCAGTACCTGCCCAACGGCGTCAAGGTGCTGGTCGGCATGGCGCTGCGCAAGGTCGGCTAGGAGCCGTTCGATCTCAATGCGCAAGGAAGGGGCTGCCGCGGCGGCCCCTTCGCGTTAGAGGACCACGCCGAGCGCCTGGAGCACCGTGTCGCGGTGCACGGAGTGTACGGCCGGATTCCAGACGGCCGTGAGCGCAAGAGTGGCGCGTGTGTTCTTGATCGCCTTGGCTACGGCAGCCTGCGGAATCCACTTCACAAAACTCTCGGGAATGAGGGCCGTGCCCTGGCCGCAGCACACGAAGGCGATCTGCTGCATCACCGACCCCATCTCGTAGCGGATGTCAGGCGTAAAGCCGTTGTCCTTGCACAGACCGTACAGTGCGTCAAAGTAGTTCGGGGAGGTCGTGCGGGGTGTGAACACCCAGGCTTCCTGCTTGAGATCGTCCCAGGTGATGTTTTCGACGTTGGCAAGGGGATGCGTCTTGGAAAAGAGCACGACGGGCTTTTCGAGCCGCAGGCAGAAGGATTTCAAACCGGCCTTGGAGACCGATCCGCAGTAACCGATGGCAAAGGAGACGTCGTTGTTGGCGACCGCGTCTTCGATTTCGACCGAGTCGATGCTCTTGGTGTACACGGCAATGAGCGGATGCTCGTTGCGGACCCGCGCGATGCAGGCCGGCACCCATTCGAGCATGGCCTCGGTGACGGCGCCGATGGTGACGATGCCCCTTTGACCGCCGCGGATTTGCTTGAGCGATCGGTCGAGCTGCTCGGCCTGGGAGATGAACTTCTGCACTTCCGGCAGAAAGGCAAGGCCTGTGCTGGTGAGCTTCACGCCGCGCGGCGAGCGCTCGAGCAGCCGCACGCGAAGCCGATTCTCGAGTTCGTCGATCTGCGCCGTGAGAGGCGGCTGGGAGATGTTCAGGCGCGTTGCAGCCCGGCGAAAACTTCCTTCTTCGCACACAACGGCGAAAAGCAGCAACTGACGGATGGTTCGGTAGTCAAATCGACTGACAGGCAAGGCTGGCCTCCGGAAAAAATAAAAAGCGGGTGTCTGTTTTTCCAATCACGGTGATTATCTTTTTGATGCACTCCGATTGCAAGCGCTCCGTACAATGCATTGCTGTTTCGGGAGCGACATCCATCAAATGAGCAATCTGCCGGTTTATTTCCTTGTGGTCTTCATCACCAGCGTGACTCCGGGCGCCGGAGTCCTGTACACCGTATCGAGCGGCTTGCGAGGCGGCTTGAGGACGATGATTTTTGCTCCGCTCGGCAACCTGATGGGTGTCACGACGGTCTCGGCCATCTCGGCAACGGGACTTGGGGCGATGATCGCCGCATCCCCAGCGTTGTACGCCGTGCTGCAACTTGCAGGCGCTGGAGTGCTGTTTTGGCTGGGGTGGAGGAACTTTTCCGCACCCGCGCTGGATCTTGCCCGGATGGGTGCCGCGGTAGACGAGCGACGCAGCAGCGGACGGGACATTTTCCTCGGAGCGGCGCTTTTGCAGGCCACCAATCCCATGCTGATCGTGTTCCTGCTCTCGCTTTTCCCGCAGTTCATCGAGCCTCAGGGCAGCTATGCGGTGCAGGCGACACTGCTCATTGTGATTTTCGCTGGCGTGTGTTTTTGCGTGCACATCGCGTACAGCTTTCTGGCGGCCTACGGCAGCAGATACCTCTCTGGGCCCCGGTTCAGCTGGTGGCTGAACCGGGTGAGCGCCGTGCTCTTCTGGCTGCTCGGGCTCTCGGTTGTCTGGAAGGCGCTTGCCGGCTAATCAGCCGGCAGCCCCACCATGCCGGTGTGGCGCAGGAGTGCGTCAATCCGGGGATCCCTGCCGCGGAAGGCGCGGAAGCTCTCGATCGCATCGCGGCTCGCACCGCGGGAAATCACCTCATCAAGCCAGCGCTTGCCGGTCGACTTGTTAAAGAGCCCTTCCTCTTCAAAGGCGCTGAAGGCGTCGGCCGAGAGCACCTCGGCCCACTTGTAGCTGTA
>DNLN01000044.1:14040-14308 GCA_003488465.1 Sutterella sp.
AGCTGTAGTAGCCGGCGGCATAGCCCCCCGCGAAGATGTGGGAGAAGCTCTGCGGGAAGCGGTTCCAGGGCACGAGCGGGCTGACGCAGACTTCCTCGCGCACTTGGTCAAGAACCTGCATGAAGCGCTTGGGATCGGCTCCCTCGGAGTGGATCAGCATGTCAAAGAGCGCAAATTCGAGCTGGCGTACGCTGAAAAGCCCCGCGTGGTAGTTCTTCGCTGCGAGCATCTTGTCAAAGAGGCTCTTCGGGAGCGGTTCGCCCGAGTC
>DNLN01000182.1 GCA_003488465.1 Sutterella sp.
GGTGAACGACGAAAAGACGTACTGCAAGGCGCTCAAGAACGTGACGGCGAACGAGCCGCAGTTCACCGGACATTTCCCCGGCAAGCCCGTGATGCCCGGCGTGCTCATCCTTGAGGCGATGGCCCAGACCTGCTGCATTCTCGCGATGAAGCGCCTGCCCGAGGAGCAGGCTCGCGAGGACAAGCTCTTTTACTTTGCCGGCATCGACGGCGTGCGCTTCAAGAAGGTCGTCACGCCCGGCGATCAGCTCGTGTTCGAAGCGACGTTCCTGCGCGAGCGGGGCGGCATCGGCTGGTACGAATGCAAGGCCACGGTGGACGGCGCGATCGCATGCTCGGCCACGATGATGTGTGCCCGAAAGTAGAGACGTTTTCTGCAGGAGACTTCAGAGATGGCGAAGATTCATCCGCTCAGCATTGTGCATGAGGGTGCGGTGCTTGCCGAGGACGTGGTCGTCGGGCCGTTCTGCATCATTGGGCCCGATGTGACGATCGGCGCCGGGTGCGAGCTGCAGAGCCACGTGACGATCCGGGGCTTCACGCAGATCGGCGAGCGCAACAAGTTCTATTCGGGCGCCGCGATCGGGTGTGAGCCGCAGGACAAGAAGTACCACGGCGAGAAGACGCGCCTGGTGATCGGCGACGACAACATCTTCCGCGAGAATACGACGATCTCCACCGGAACCGTCCAGGACGAGGGCATCACGACGATCGGCTCGGGCAATCTGCTGATGGGCAACGTGCATGTGGCGCATGACTGCCGCATCGGCAGCTACACGATCTTTTCCAACAACGTGGGACTTGCGGGCCACGTGCATGTCGAGGACTACGCCGTGATCGGCGGCATGAGCGGCGTGCACCAGTTCGTGCACATCGGTGAGCGGGCCATGGTGGGCGGCGCCTCCGGCGTGCTGCGCGACGTGCCGCCCTATGTCATCTGCTCGGGCAATCCGTGCACGCCGCATGGCCTGAATTCCGTGGGACTGCGCCGCGCGGGGTTCACGCTTGAGCAGCTCAATGTGCTCAAGGAGTGCTACCGCGCCCTGTACCGCGAAGGCAATCTCGTGGCCGACGCCATCCGGGAGATGGATGAGATCTACGAGCGGGCCGACGAATCCGTGCGGCCCTGCATCGAACACATGAAGCGCTTTGTGGCGGACAGCCCCCGCGGCATCATTCGTTAAGGAACCTCGGCGATGAAGGAACTCTCTCACGGCGTAGCCTGGCTTGCCGGCGAGGCAAGCGCAGATCTGCTTGCGGCGCGCGTGCTGCCGCACCTGCAGGCCGCCATGGGAGGCGCTCTGCAGTACGGCATCGGGGGCCCGCGGATGATTGAGGCGGGCCTGACGAGCTGGTACCCGAGTGAGATGCTCGCCGTGCGCGGATACGTGGAGGTTCTCAAGAAGATCCCGGCGCTTCTGAAGCTGCGTCATGACGTGATTGAGCGCGTCAAGGCCGCGCATCCGCGCGTGTTCATCGGCGTGGACGCCCCGGACTTCAACCTCGCGATCGAGGGCAGGCTGCGGGCGGCCGGAATTCCGACGGTGCATTTCGTGTCGCCCTCGATCTGGGCATGGCGGCCCGAGCGCATCGAGACGATGCGCCGCAATGTGGACATGACGCTGCTCATCTTCCCGATGGAGGAGAAAATCTACCGGGATGCGGGCGTGCCCGCCGTGTACATCGGACACCCGCTTGCGCCGATGATTCCCATGGAGCCGGACACCGAGGGTGCGAGAAGGCTCCTGGCCATCGATTCCCGGGGCGAGCCCGTCATTGCGGTGCTTCCGGGATCCAGAATCGATGAGGTGAAGGGGTGCGCGCCGATCTTCTTTGAGGCATGCGAGCGCATGGTCAAGCGCCTCGGCGGGGGCTTTTTTGTCGTTCCCGCCGTCGATCAGGCCCGGCGCGATCAGATCGAGCGGGTCGTCCTTGGCGGCTATCCGCTTCTGCAGGGCCGGCTCAAGGTCGTCACGGGCCAGAGCCACCGGGTGCTTGAGAGCGCTGACGGCGTGATGGTTGCCTCGGGCACCGCGGCGCTTGAGGCGGCGCTCTTTAAAAAGCCCATGGTCGTGGGCTACACCATGCCCGGCATCAGCGCCATGCTGATCCGCAAGAAGGGACTGATTCCGTATGTGAGCCTGCCCAACATCCTCGCCGGAGAGCCTCTTGTGCCGGAGTTCCTGCACTACTACTGCAAGCCGGACTGGATCGCAAGCAGACTGATCGACGAGATGCGGCCCGCAAGGAGCGACTACCTCGCAAAGCGCTTTGCGGCCATGCATGAGTCGCTGCTGCGGCCGACTGAGCAGCTCGCGCTCGAGGCGATTCTCAGCGCGATGCGGCCGCTCTGATAAACAGCCAGGAGCTCCGGTCAGTGTCATGAGCAGAACGGTTCCGATCGAAGATGTAGCACGCCGGAGCGCACGCAGCGAGGTGCTCGCGCTGCCCATTCCGATCAGCGGGCAAGTCCTTACCGACGAGGCGGGGAGCCTTGTCGACACCCGGGGCCGGCCCCTGACCGATCTTCGGATCTCCGTGACCGACCACTGCAACTTTCGCTGCCGCTACTGCATGCCCAAGGAAAAGTACGGCACGCGCGTGAAGTATCTGACCCACACCGAGCTGCTCTCCTTTGAGGAAATCTTTCGCTTGAGCCGCCTGTTCGTTGAACTGGGCGTGAGGAAGATCCGCCTCACGGGCGGTGAGCCGCTTTTGCGCAAGCATCTGGATCAGCTGATCGCCCGGATCAAGAGCCTCAGAACGCGGCAGGGAGCGCCCGTTGAGGTGGCGCTCACCACGAATGCGGCGCTCCTTGCGCGGTTTGCACCGGCGCTCAAGGCGGCCGGGCTCGATCGCGTGACCGTGAGCCTTGATGCGCTCTCCGAGGAGCTTTTCCAATCCATCAATGACGTGGGATTTCCTGCGGCCCGTGTGCTCGAGGGCATTCATGCGGCCAGGGCGGCGGGGCTCCCCGTCAAGGTCAACACCGTCCTCAAGCGCGGCATGAACGAGGGCGAGATCATTCCGCTGGCAGAAGCGTTCCGGGGAACGGGCATTGCCCTTCGCTTCATCGAGTACATGGACGCCGGTACGGCAAACGACTGGCGCATGCACGACGTGATCCCGAGCAGCGAGGCGGCCGCTGTCATTCATGCAAAGTATCCGCTCGAGCCCGTGGATCCGGCCTATCGCGGCGAGACCGCCTCAAGAATGCGCTATCTGGACGGGCAGGGCGAGGTCGGCTTCATCAGTTCTGTCACGCAGGCCTTCTGCCGCGACTGCACGCGCGTGCGGCTTTCGGTCGAGGGAGGCCTCTTCCTGTGCCTTTTTGCCGACCGCGGCTACGACATCCGCACAATGCTCCGAGGCGGCGCGACCGACGAGGAGATCAAGCTTGCCGTCGGGCGCATCTGGTCACGGCGCGCGGATCACTATTCCGAAATCCGTCTTGAAGGCACCCAGAGAGGCAGGGCGCGCATCGAGATGCAGTACATCGGGGGATGACGGTCGCAACTGCCAGCGCAGCTTGAGACGCAGAGCGCCGTGCGTGAACAGATCGAGAAGGGCAGGGGAATGCAGCTCGATCCGCAGGCCGCGGACATCATGCTTCAGATGATCGACGAGGATGAGGACTACAAGCTGCGCGAGTAGTGCGGCCCGCCTTCTGCACGCCGCAGTGCGGAGCGTCGGTCAGAAGACGGACCATTCGGGCTTGTGGAAAGGCGCTACAAAGGCGCAGACAGAATGCCTGTCCAGAATCTCACAAATGTCGGGGCGGCTCCGCGGGATGCGCCGGCTGAGGATCAAGTTTGGGCGTCTTCCGGCATTGGCTCGAGAAGGTGCGCACTGTTCGCTTCCAGCCAGTCAAAGGTTTCCGGTGGAATCCTGTTCGAGAAGTTCTTTCGGAAGTTGAGCGAAATCCTGCCGTGCGCGAGGAAGGCATTTACCAGCGCATGCCGATCCTTCTGAACGAGGTCGAAGGCGCCGTTAACGGCAGCATCAAGCCTATCGAATCGGCGCAGGTACAGCTCTTCTTGACGAAGATGCACGTGAAGCGCCTCCTCGGCCATGTCAACAAGGAATTCAGCCTGTTCCGTGGCTTGCCAGTACCTGTACATGCTCTCCGACCCTTTGAAGACGCATTCGTACTCGCCGTCGTTTCCTGTTTGGGTGACTTCCCAGGCCGAACGAGCAGGTGCCGAGAAGGCAGTGAGCGCTCTGAGGTAGCGGTCTTCGTGCTTTTGCATGGCCACGGATACGGGCAGCAGCTGTCCCGGAGCGAGCCGTCCGGACCTGCACAGCTGCTGATGAATGAGAAATCGACCCAGACGGCCGTTTCCGTCCATGAACGGATGAAGGTAAACAAAGCCGAAGGAAATCACGGCGGCTGCAATCAGCGGATCAGTTAGGGTCGGCAGGGCATTGGCTGCGGCCAGCCACCCGGGCATCAGTTGGTCGAGCAGCTCCGGGGAGGGCGGGACATACCGCACCGCGAGCACTCCGTGTCCGCCCGTCCCGAGCCAGTTCTGCTGTGTGCGCCAGCTCAATGCCTGGGAAAAAGGATTGCTGACGATCTCATTTTGGAGCTCGCACAGGTATTCCTCCGTCAGATCACGTCTTTCGTGGGCGTGCCTGAGCAGCCGGGCGAAGCGCTCCGCCTTGCTCTCACTGACTGATTCGCGCTCCAAGGCAAAAGAGTTTTTTGTTTCGCTGAGATACGCCCAATCAAGCGTACGGTCAGCCGTATAGTCGCCCATCTGGCTGAACCACTTGGCGGCTGAGCCGAGCACGTCGCGTTCAGCAGCGGCAAGCAGCGCTTCGGTTTTTTCAACTGTCGCGCACCACTCAAACGAGCCAAGACCATTGAATTCGACTCGCCATTTCCTGTTCCT
>DNLN01000163.1 GCA_003488465.1 Sutterella sp.
TTGTAGCCCATGAAGCAGGCGATGGTGGCGCCGGCGCCGGGCAGGATGCCCACGATGTTGCCGATCACCCAGGAGCGAATCATCGTCGGAGTGAGGCGCTTGATTTCAGCGCCCGTGAGTCCGAACTTGTCGGTGATCTTGTGCGCCTTGGCTCGCTGCACGATCTTCTTTTCAGCAAGGATCAGCACCTGGCTCATGGAGAACAGGCCGATCAGCGCGCAGGTCACGTTCACGCCGCCATAGAGCGTGCTCGTGCCGAACATGTAGCGCTCGACGCCTTCCATCGGATCCATGCCGATCGTGGAGATCAACAGGCCGAGAAAGCCCGAGAGCAGCCCCTTGATGAGGGACTTCGAAGAAACGCCCGCAATGACCGTCAGGCCAAAGAGCGAGAGCCAGAAATACTCGGGGCTCTTGAACTTCAGTGCGAGCACCGCAAGGGGCGGCGCAAAGAAGTAGAGCGAAATGCAGGAGAGCAGCCCGCCCACGAACGAGGCGAAGCAGGCCACGGTGAGCGCTTTGGCGGCCCTGCCCTGCTTGGTCATCTGGTAGCCCTCGATGGCCGTTGCGGCCGAAGCGGGCGTGCCCGGCGTATGAATCAGAATCGCCGAGATCGAGCCGCCGAAGATGGCGCCGCAGTAGATGCCGCCCAGAACAATGAGGCCCGTTGCCGGATCCATGCCGAACGTCACAGGAAGCAGCAGCGCCACGCCCATGGCGGCCGACAGGCCGGGCAGACAGCCGATGGCCACGCCGAAGGCGGTCGACAGAAACATCGCCAGCAGGTTGATCGGCGTGAGTGCGTGCACAAAACCGGCGCCCATCAGGGACAGTGTTTCAAGCATTTTTCATCCCTCCCTGATCAGCCCAGAAGCACGCCGCGCGGCAGCGGCACCCTGAGAAACATCGAAAAGACCACGTAGATCACGATCATGATTGCCACGATCGTGATGCCCGCATGCTTGAGGGGCACCTTCAAAAAGAGCAGCCCGAGCGCAAGGTACGCGACCGAAGCGATGTAGTAGCCAATGAAGTGCATCGCAAGCAGATAGCCCACGCACAGCAGGAACGTGCCAAAGAACTGCGCGGGCAGAAACCCCTCGAAGGACTTGGCCAGGTCGTCTTCAACCTCGCCAGTCTTTTTCCAGCGCAGAATCTGCAAAACAAGATACAGGGTTGTCAGAAAACCGATTGCCGCTAGCAGGCACAAGGGATAGGTCTGGGCTTCCTCGGGAAAGTCCAGCGTCATGACGGTGAACCAGATGACAATGCCATACAGGATCGCTACGACGCCTAAGTCGGATTTTTTCATAGCTCAAAGGACGTTTTGTTGCAACGGATCCGCCCGCTGCAGGGAATCCTGCGGCGAACTGACCGCCCGATTATGCGCGATGGCCCCCGCCGCACGCCAGGCGCATGCCGGGAGAATCCCCCGCTCTGTGCCTCTTGGCAACGAGATGCCATTTACATCATCGCCAAAAGAGCGTTTTGTGTAGAATCTGTCGTTCAGAAAAAGCCCCGGGAAGCATTCGCCCCCGAGGCTTTTCCTGTTTAAGAGAGCCGAGAAGAGCTTCTCATCGGCGCGCTAGAAGCTGTGATAGATGCCGGCCATCAGGCTCTTCACCTTGGTCGCGCTGGTAGTGTCCTTCTTGGTACCCTTCACAGCCGCCCCGTCCTTGGTGTAGTCGCTGTCAAGATAGGCCGCAGCGGTATAAAGCACGGTTCTCTTGCTGAGCGGATAGGTGTAGCCGATCGCCGCCTGCCACATCTTCACCTCATACAGCTTCGATCCATCCCGCTTGTCACCCTCGACATAACCCAGCGCCAGATTCAGATTGCCGCCGCCAAGCGCGATGCGCGTGCCGACCGTGAAGGCGTCGGTGTCGGCTCCCTTCACTGCATCAGCCGTCACAAGGCCGATCTTCTGCGCGTTGTCGGTGTGCTGGTAGCCGCCGTAGAGCGTCACGCCCTCGCTCGCCTTGTACTGCAGGCCGAGCTTGTACGCCGTCTTGTTGCCGATTCCCTTCTTGCCGTTTTTGTCATCGGTTTTGTGATATTTCCTATCGTTATAGAGGTACTTGTCGACCACGCCGACCAGCTTCAGTCCGCCGATCGTGTAGGTTGCGCCGACCGCTGCGTAGCGGTCCTTCTGGGAATTGTTGAGGGCGTCGTCGCCGTCAATGCCGTTCGAGTACTGGGCCGAGAGCTTGAGTCCGCCAAAGGACGGCGTGTCGTAGCGCACCATGTTGTCCAGGCGGCCTTCCACGGCAAACACCTTCGTTGAGGCCGCTTCCTTGTAGACGACGCCAAAGGGCGAGATCGTGCCGGCAAACAGACCGCCGCTCACGCCGCCGCCGAGCGAGCCGCTGCGGCCGAAGCGGAAGTCGCCGTAGGGCGTGTTGGCATACAGATAGGAGTCGCGGTCAAAGAGCCTGCTGTCCTTGCTGCCAGCCATGACGCCGGTGTCGGCCGAGAATCCGTTTTCAAGCACGAACCCGACCTTGACGCCGTTGCCGAGCGTCTCCGAGCCCTTGAAGCCAAAGCGGGAGGCTCCGGCGATGCCGCTTTCCATCGAAAGGCTCCGCACGCCCGTTGCGTCGCTCTTGGTGAGATAAAGACCCGTATCCACGCGGCCGTACACCTGAACGTCGGCAGCCGAGGCGGCGCCCGCAAAAACCGCGGAGAGAACCGCGAGTGCTGCACAGGACTTCTTAAGCATTTTTGTCATTTCCTTTTGCTGTTTTTGGTTGCAATCAATGCGATCACCTCTGGCGATCAAGGCGCAAGTCTCAGCATTTTCCGCGAGTCCAGCAATGCGATGGCGGCAAACGATATTTGCCGAAAAAACAATCACGTAAAAGGTTTTGCAAATGAGAAATCCGCTCGTTCGTTTTGCGTTTTTGCGCGATGCGCTCCAGGCTTCCTGCCTCCGCCGGGGGCAGCGCTTTCGCGCGCCTAACGTAAGAAAAAGCAAAACTCGCGCTCTTATACTTGCCCGATCGACCAATCAACCATAAGGGCGCGCCGTCCGGAAAGCTCCGCAAAGAGACCCCCGGCGCCAGCGCTCCACATTCGGAGAGATCCATGAGCCAGCTTTTCCTTGGCTTTGATGCCGGCACCCAGAGCGTGAAGGTCGCCGTGTACGACG
>DNLN01000204.1:0-3079 GCA_003488465.1 Sutterella sp.
CCTGGCAAGCGGCGCGATCGCCGAAAAGGACGTCCGGGGCGTACTCGAAAAGACCATCGCGCGCGATGCCCTGTACGAGCCCAATCAGGAAAACGGCGCCCTCTACCGGCGGCTTTTCAACCTCAAGCAGCGGCTTGTCAAGCAGGACATGAAGCAGGCCTTCGCCACGCTCATGAGCATGCGCGAGAGCCGTTAACCCGCACCCGCCCTATATAATGGGCGGGTTTAGGATTTTTTTCGTCAATTAAGCCATGTCCTTGACCCGCCGCACACTGCTCACCCTGATTCTTGCCGCTCCCGTCGCCGGGTGCGGCTTCCGTCTGCGCGGAGCGTTCTCCGTGCCGTTCAAGACGCTCTTTCTTGACGCCGACATGGACACGCCCTTCGGCGCGAACCTCAAGCGCCAGCTCGAAGGCGGCAGCGACGTCACGATCGTCACCGACCGGCAGCAGGCCGAAGCCGTCCTGCAGATCCTCTCGATCCAGAAGAGCCGCACCGCGGGCGCAAGTTCAAGCGGCGAGACGCGCCAGTACAAGCTCACCGAAACCGTGCGCTTCCGCGTGGCCAACCCCAAGGGCGTCGAGTACATGGAGGACACCTCCGTGAGCGGCTCTCGCTTCATCTCCTACTCGGCCGACAAGGACTACCTCTCGCGCGAAAACGAAGAGGCGACGGTGTATTCGGAAATCGAAGCCGACCTCGTTGCGCAGATGATGCGCCGCATCGAGCGAACCCTGCACCAGGTCCGCGCGAGCGAGCGCGCCGCCGCGAAGGAATAAGCTTCCCCTGCGCCCCCTTGCGCACGAACCGAACTCCGCCATGCAGATTCAGTTTCGAGACCTCTCGGCTCATCTTCAGAAGAAGACCCTCGCGCCCCTGTGGTTCATCACCGGCAGCGAGCAGCTTCTCATGGTCGAAGCCGCGGACGCGGTTCGCTCGGCGGCGAGGGCCGCGGGCTACACCGAGCGCGAGGTTCTGAACGCCTCGGCGGTCTGGAACTGGAGCCTGCTCATTGAAAGCTGTCAGGCGATGAGCCTGTTTGCCGAAAAGCGGATCGTCGAGCTGCGCCTTGCGAGCCCCAAGCCCGGCAAGCAGGGCGCCGAAGTTCTGCAGACCGTCGCCGAGATGGCCCGCACCGGCGGGCTCGAGAACACCCTTCTCATCGTGAGCATTCCCTGGGACTGGACGATCGAAAAGCTCGCCTGGTACAAGAAGCTCACCTCGATTGCCGCCACCGTGCGGTGCGAACCCGTGACCGCCAGGGAACTGCCGGGCTGGTTCCAGGAACGGCTCAAGCTCCAGGGGCAGAGCGCCGAGCCGATGGCGCTCAAGCTTCTTGCCGAGCGCTGCGAAGGCAATCTGCTTGCCGCCAAGCAGGAGCTGCTCAAGCTCTCCTACGCCTATCCGGCCGGCACCGAGATCACCGAACAGATGATTCGGGACGCGGTGAGCGACGTCTCGCGCTTTGATGCCGAGGCGCTGCTGCAGGCCGCGATGCTCGGCGACGCCGCCAAGGGACTCAAGGTGCTCGGCAAGCTTCGGGACGAAGGCCAGAACGTGCTCGCCTTCTCCTGGATGATCACAGACGAAATCCGCAAGGCCGCCCAGATGCGCTCCATGATGGACGCCGGCCGCACGCCGCAGGAGGCGCTTCGCGCGCTCTCGGTCTGGGCTCCGGCCGCAAGCGCCCGCATCCGTATGCTCGCCCGGCGCCATACGGCCGCAAAACTCGCCGCGGCGCTCATGCTGTGCGCCGACATTGACAAAATCGCCAAGGGTCTGACGGTCAGGAACCGCTCCGGGGATGTCTGGAATGAAATGGCCTCCCTCGTCACCTTCGTCGCCCGCGGCTAACGGAGGACATCCTCATGTCTGAACTTGATCTGCATGCCCTGATGGAGCAGACCGGCAAAGCGGCCCGCGCGGGCGCGCGCGCCCTTGCCGCCGCTCCGACCGAGGTGAAGAACCGGGCCCTTGCGGCGCTTGCCGCACTCATCGGCGAAAACGAGGCGGAGATTCTGCGCGCGAACGCCCAGGATGTCGCCGCCGCCAAGGCGGCAGGCCTTGCCCCCGCCTTTGTCGACCGGCTCACCGTGACGCCCGCAATTCTTCAGACGATGGCGCTCGGCTGCGAGCAGATCGCAGCCCTTCCCGATCCCGTGGGCGCGGTTGACGGCGTGCGCCCGCAGCAAAGCGGCATTCTCGTCGGGCGCATGCGCGTGCCGCTCGGCGTGCTCGGCATCATTTACGAAGCCAGGCCCAATGTGACGGTCGACGCCGCCGCCCTTGCCATCAAGAGCGGCAACGCGGCGATTCTGAGGGGCGGCAGCGAAGCGGCGCGCACCAATGCCGCGCTCGGCAGCCTTCTTGCGCGCGCTCTGCGCGAGGCAGGCCTGCCCGATACGGCAATCCAGGTCGCCCCCACGACGGACCGCGCCTTCGTGGGCGAGCTCATCACTGCGCGCAAGTACGTCGACGTCATCATCCCGCGCGGCGGCAAGGGCCTCATCGCACGGCTTGAGCGCGAGTCCGAGATTCCGATGATCCATCATCTGGACGGCATCTGCCACACGTACGTCGACGCTTCGGCCGACATCGACATGGCGGTTGCCGTCGCCGACAACGCCAAGACCCAGCGCTACGCTCCCTGCAACGCAACCGAAACGCTGCTCGTGCACAAGGCGGCCGCCCCCGGGTTCCTTCCGAAGATCGGCGCGGTCTACGCCGAAAAAGGCGTTGAGATGCGCTGCGACGGCCGCGCAATGGCGCTGCTCACTGGCGCCGGCATCGCCGTCAAGCGCGCCGCGCCCGAAGACTGGGACACCGAATACAACGCCCCCATCATCTCGATCGGGGTGGTGGACAGCCTCTCCGAGGCGATCGAATTCATCAACACCCACGGCTCGCACCACACCGACGCCATCATCACGACCGACACCCGCGCCCAGAGCCGCTTTCTACGCGAAGTCGACTCGGGCAGCGTCATGGTGAACTGCTCGACAAGGCTTGCCGACGGCTTCGTCTACGGACTCGGTGCCGAAATCGGCATCAGCACCGGCAAGCTCCACGCCCGCGGCCC
>DNLN01000204.1:3164-3380 GCA_003488465.1 Sutterella sp.
CTGAAATACATTGTGCTCGGACACGGCGAAGGGCGCAGCTAAACGCGATTCATACCTATGGCAAAGAACACTTTTTACGCAGTCTGTCCGCTCGGCACCGAGGAGCTGCTTGCCCGGGAGATCGAGGCATGCGGCGGCTCGGACATCAAAAAGGGGCGCTCGGGGCTCTCGTTTACGGGCTCCATGGCCGTCGGCATGAAGGCCTGCATGCATTCG
>DNLN01000003.1 GCA_003488465.1 Sutterella sp.
ACTGGAACCTCAAGCCGATTCCCGGACTGTTCGCAGTGGGTGAAATCGCTTCTGCCCTGAAGTTCGTCTATCAGGGCGGCGGCAACCTCACCGAGTGCCTGGTCTTTGGCCGTCACCTCGGCAAGCGCATCGCCAAGCTGCCCAACCTCGGCTAGGTCCGTGAAGAGCAAAGGAGGCTCAGACAGCAGGCCGAAAGGTCCGGCAGGGGCCTCCTTTGACAGGAAAGGGCGGAGAAGCCCGCTCTGTGGGTTTCCTTCGCCCTCAAGGAGAAGTGAATGAAGTTTTCCCGAGTACTAGCGACTGCGCTCATCGGAAGCGCTTTTTTGCTCGGTTCGATGGGGGGCGTTCAGGCTCAGGCGGTTTCTGCCGCTCCCGCAGCGGCTCCGGCGATGCCGCCTCCGATTGCGGCCCCGGCGGCTCCGGTCAAGCCCCTTGCCGAGCGCCACATGGCCAAGGGCATGAAGTGCGAGGTGTGTCACTCGGACGTGACCAAAGGAGCGATCATTCTGGACGGCAAGCGGCACGAGATCTGCGTCTCCTGTCACGGCTGGTATGACCAGCTTGTCAAGCTTACCCCGCCCAAGACCGAAGAGGATCAGAATCCCCATGGTCAGCACGACGGCAATCTGCCCTGCACGGAGTGCCACAAGGGACACAAGAAGGGCGTGAACTATTGCGGCAAATGCCACTTGTGGACTTTCGAGGTTCCCTGAGGACCGAGACGAAACCAGAATCGACGGCCCGGAGGCGGAAAGCTTTCGGGCTTTTTCTCAGCAGAGAACGGCCGGCAGGCGAGTTGCACGGAAATTCCGGAGAGTCGTGACGAGCCTTTGGAGCCTGCTCCTTGCCCGTTCAGGGAACTTTTTGACGGCTGGACCTTGGTTAAGCAGCGGCTCGACGAGGCGCTTTGCCGCACAGCGTTCCGAGATGAGAGTCAGCAAAGGATCTTGCTGCCGACACCGCGCGTGGCAGGGAGAGCCTTTACACGACCTTTGCCGAAGGCTCTCCCCCTTGCTTTGACACGATTCTTCGCGTCTGCCGCGCCCTCGGCGTGCCGCTTGCCGTGTAAGCCCTTTCTTGCCGCTGAAGAAAGCTTTGCCGGCGCTCTTTCTTACAAGTGCTAGGGAGAGGCTTGCGGGCTCCTTGAGGGCCGCTTCTGCAGACTGGTTCCGCAAGAACCAACGTCATGGATGTCGCCGTCATTATGATTGAGACACAGGACGAGACGAGGCGGGTACGCATATGGTCGGACCGGAAAAGAAAATCGCGCGGTGTGAGCAAAAGGCGGGTTGTGTGGAGGTCTACGGCTCTTTTGCCGTGGAAGGGCCCGAGCGCGTGCGCCTGCTCTTCACTAGGCCCGGCAAGCTCAAGGAATACAACGAAAAGAGGATGGTGCTTGAGACGCCCGAGGGTGAAATCGAGGAGTGGAGCGCCGAGGAGACGGTGCGGCGCGAACCCGCCTCGCTCGAGGAAATGTTCGAGGGAGCGCTTTCCGGGGATCGGCGGATCACGGTGCGGGTCGTGCTCTTTCTGCTCTTTCTGGCAGTTGCGCTTGCGACGGGAGCCCTTGATGAGATCGACCTCACCGGCATGGATGACGATGTTGAGCTCACCGAGTAATCGGATTTCTGCAGACGAAGCAGGGTGATTGCCAAAAATCTGACGCTCTTTTGCTTCTAGGCAAAAATACTTAGCCGCTGTCCCTGTTTAGGATTACACTCAGATCGAAATCGAACATGTGGGTCATAGCCGACATGGTGTGATTTTGGTGCGGCTTCAGCCCAGTATTCGATTGCGTTGACATAAAAAGTCCGGACGGGGCTTATGGCTTTGTTCTGGCTTTTTTCTGAAAAGAAACGAGGAGAATGCTATGAGAAGTCTGCGTCTTTCGGGAGTAACTGCCGCCGTGGCTTTGGCTACCTTGTCCTTTGCCGCAAGCGCCGCCCTCTATCAGCCGGGCACGTACACGGCCAAGGTCAATGGTCACAACGCCTCCATGACGGTTGCGGTGACGGTGAGCGCCAACAAGATCCAGAAGATCGATTATTCGAAAAACCTTGAGACGATCGGCGTCGGCAAGCTCGCCCTTGACCGTGTCGCCGGAAAGATTCTCGCCAAACAGTCGCTCGGCATCGACAACATCACCGGTGCGACGATTTCTTCGATGGCGTTAAAGAGCGCTGTGCGCAACTGCCTGAAGCAAGCCGGTGCGACAGATGAAACGCTTGCCAAACTCTCTCAGAAGGCCGAACACTGGAAGGCTCTTCCCAGCACGATGAAGACCGAGGTCGTCATTGTGGGCGGCGGCGGATCAGGCCTAGCGTCGGCAGTTGCCGCCATGCAGGCCGGCGCCAAGGTGATCGTGCTTGAGCGGCTCGGGTTCTTCGGCGGATCGACGAACGTTTCCGAAGGCGCCCTCAACGCGAATGACCCGGTGCGCCAGCCCCGCCAGGGCATCAAGGACTCCATTCCTCATCACATGGAGGATACGCTCAACGGCGGCCACAATACCGGCAACGTGGAACTCGTCCGTCACCTTGTGAACGGAGCCTATCCGGCCATCCAGTGGCTCGAAAGCCTCGGCGTTCAGTTCAAGGACGAGGTCGGCACGGCAACCGGTGCCCTCTGGCAGCGCTCGCACTACACCAAGACGCCCTCGGGCAACTCCTACATTCGTGTTTTTGAGAAGGTGCTGCGCCAGCATCCCAACCAGGTTCAGCTGATTCCCGACATGGTTGTCGAGTCCATCATCCGCGGTGAAGACGGCCGGGTGACGGGCGTCATGGCCAAGAGCAACAAGACCGGCAAGGTCACCAAGTTTGAAGCCAGCAAGGGCGTCGTCGTGGCAACCGGCGGATTCGGTGCAAACATTGCTCTGCGCCAGAAGGTGAATACGGGCGTGTTCAAGGATTATGACCTCGGCCCCGGCATCGGCTGCACGAACTTCCAGAAGTCCGCTCAGGGGTCGGGTATCGAAATGGGCCAGAAGATCGGCGCAAACGTGATCGGTATGTCTGACATCCAGGTGCATCCGTGCGGCACGCCGGGCACCGGCCTGATGGAGATGATCCGCACTTCCGGCCGCAACCGCGTGTTCATCAATACCGACGGCAACCGCTTTGTCAATGAAGGTGCTCCGCGCGACGTGCTTGCCAAGGCGATCTTCGCCCAGAAGGGCGCAACATACTATGTGCTCGTCAACCACCTGCGCTATCCGTCTCTTGACTGGGTTGACCGCAACGGCGCCCGTGTGGGCGACATGATCGAGCTGGGGCGCGTGGTTCCCGCTCAGACGCTTGAGGAGCTCGCCAAGAAGCTCAACATGCCGTACAAGAATCTGAAAAAGTCGATCGACGACTACAACGCGGTCGTCTCGGGCAAGGCCAAGGATCCTCTGGGATTCGTCGCCAACAACAAGGCTGACAAGCTGATGACGGAAGGCCCCTGGTACGCCTGCCAGAAGGTACCTACGGTGCATCACACCATGGGCGGCCTCGAGATCAACGTCAATGCCCAGGTGCTTGACACCAAGGGCAAGGTCATTCCCGGCCTCTATGCTGCAGGTGAAACCACGGGCGGCATCCATGGTGAAAATCGTCTTGGCGGCAATGCCATCTGCGACATCATGGTCTATGGCCGTACCGCCGGCACGAATGCCGCCAAGGGACTCTGACCTTCAAGTCTCTGACGCTTAATTGAGTGCCGCAAGCCGACATCCGGATGATCCCGGGTGTCGGTTTTGTTGTGCGCCCGTCATGGGGGTTAACTCAAGGGTGAAAGTCCCGAACCCGGACGCTGGCGGCAAGAGCTAGCGAACTCCAAGGCGTGAGCGGTAACGCGCAGGCTGAAAGGGAGTTAGCAAATTCCCTGTCTGACGAACGGAAACCACTTCAGACGATGGCCTCGAGGATGAGCGGCATGTGAAGGACGGCTACCACGGGGTCATCGATTCGATGGTTGGAATCCGAGGGGGAGGCATGGTGCTTTCCCATCTAGCAATCCAAGCAGCAATTTTTTTGCTACTAGCAATATTATTGCCAATATCCCGTGATGAGAGGCTTTTCACGCCGGTTTTCTGAACGCCTATGCGGAAAGACCGCCGTTCCATTCGGAAATGATCGAGCGCAGGCGGATGATCGCATTGACCAACTTCTTGCCCTCGATCAGCAGCTTGCTGATTTCTTCGTTTCGGACGGTGATTGCTTCCTCCTGCCTGTTAGGAGCTGGATGGATTGTTTGGTCCCGAGTCGGCTCAGTCTTTTTGCTGCAGATCCTTTTGTATGATTTGCCAAACCTCATCCTTTCCCTGGTAGGGCAGACAGTCTATGCTGTGATTGAGTTTGTTCATATCCGGCAGAGACCAGGCATATGCGAACACATGCCAGTTGTCATATTTGTTCAGCAGCTGCCACTCTCGGCGATCAGAGAAAAGGAAAGGATGGTCATCTGGAATGTTTGAATTGACTGCAAGCAGGTCCAAAGACTCCAGAATTACCATGACGGCTTTCAGGGAAACGCTGTGAAAGAACTCGCGGAAAAGTTTGTCGTCATTTTTTGTGAAGTTCAATCGGATAAAATTTCTATACATTGATTCTAGTGATATTTTTTCATCTTTATTTCTCGTTTTGAGATAGTGAAAAATAATTTCTGCCATTGTCTGGTTGTACGTTCCGGGGTCGCACATATCTCGGCTGATTCCCATGAGCCCTCTGTATGGCACGAACGAAAGCCTTCGAACAAATGATTCCTCCCTTTCCTTGACATATTGTTCCAGCAGGAAAAAATCATCCCGAGTGATCCAGATGCAAATATTGTCGGCTCTGCCCTGCATGGACAGTTTCAGCGCGAAGCGATTGCTGCAGTGATCGTAAAGAAAGCACAGAAGGTCGATAAACAAATCTTTGTTGCGAACGCTTCGGGTCGAGAGGTAGACCTTGATCAAACGCGATTCATCGATTGGCTCACGCGCCCGGTAGGCCATTTCTGTAGGCGGGTCCGTGTACTTTGTGAAGTCTGCATAGAACCAGTGCCACCAACTGCCGTTCAGGTGATAGCCCCAGTCCTGGCGCGGTCTTGCTTTGAGAATCGTCTCCAATTCATCCTCCAGGCTGTGGCCGTTAAATCCCGGAGATTCGCCTGCATCGTAGTACTGCAGGCGCTTGTACAGTTCCTCATAAGGG
>DNLN01000187.1 GCA_003488465.1 Sutterella sp.
CCCGCGCGAGGACTGCCAGGGAAGGCGTGCTGATTCTCGGCAAGATCGTTGAAACGATCGGCGCAGGCGAAGGCTTCGGCGTCGCCTTCATCGACAAGAACGAGATCTGGTACCTGGAAACCGGCACCGGCCACCAGTGGATCGCCCAGCGTCTGCCGCGCGATGTCTATTTCGCATCGGCCAACCAGGGCCGTCTGCAGGATTTCAAGGCAGGCGATCCGAACTTCCTCTCGAGCCCGACGCTTGTTTCCTGGGCTGAAAAGAACGGCTTTTACAGCGCCAAGGACGGCGCCTTCAATTTCTCCCGCGTCTACACCCGGGATGACGGCCGTGACCGCGCCTACAACGATCCGCGTGTGTGGCAGATCCAGAAGACACTGACTCCGTCCCTGAAGCAGGATGCAAGGGACGGCCGGTCGTTTCCGGTGTTTGCAAAACCCGAAAAGCCCGTCACGGTCTCAGACCTGATGCGACTCATGGGCGACTTCTATGCCGGCACGGATCATGATCCGTACACGAAGGGCCTGCGCGGGGACGAGCCCTATCGTCCGATCTCGGTCTTCCGCACATACGAAAGCCATGTGATGCAGGTCCGTCCGAACCTGCCCAAGGAAATCGGCGAAGTGACGTATCTGGCGATGGGCATGTCGGCCCTGGGCATCTACGTGCCCTTCTATCAGGGGTATCGGCAGATTCCCGCGGAATATCGTCTTGGAACCGACAAGGTGGACAGCAAGTCGGCGTACTGGCGCTTCCGCAAGCTGCAAACGCTTGCCATGACCGATTTTGAAAAGCTCTCCCCGGTTGTCCGCAAGGCGTTCAATGCCTACGAGGCCGAATGTCGCGACAAGATGGCGGCCTTCGAAGCAAACTACGTCAAGACTCGCGCCAAGAACGCCAGAAAAGCCGATGCGGATCTGCAGAAGTTCAACACCGCACTCGTGCAGCGTGCCTTCCAGGTGGCAGAGCAAGTCGAGAACGAGCTCTTCACAATCCGCACGAAGGACATTCAGGACAAGGTCTTCTTCAAGAACAACAAGCAGCTTGACTAACGCTTCGATCAGTTGACTGCTTTACCGGCCCGCGGAGCTTGTGTCCGCGGGCTTTTTCGCACCATCTCAATCCAATCCGGCGAAAAAGCGCACTGCTTTCTGCGTTGCTTCTGAGAACACGGAAAGTTCCTCAAGTGTGATTGCCTTCTCAGCCAGGAGCTTAGCGAGATTCTCGTACATGAGCGATCTGCGCATGTCGCAGCAGACGGCCGTCTTGCGGGCATCCTGACGCACCCGCTTTTCCAGTTCCCAAAACCGGTCGTCAACGGGAATCTCTGACTGCAGCATTCTCAAATAGCCCGCGACCAGCCGCTCCATGTATCGTCTCTGCCAGTCGGGCAAAAGCTTGCGGAATTTCTTCCAATCGGATTCATTGACCAGCATCCACCATCCTCCCTTCGCGGTTTGATGGGAAAACTCTACGCCGGAAGCACAGATGCGACGAAGGCGCGCCCGATGAATCACCGGACGCGCCCTCTTAGTTCCTATCAGAACCGGCTGCTAATTACTTGGCGGCGGTCTTGATGGGGATGGCCTTCTTGGGGGTGGGAACAACCTTGCTGTAGTTCTTCACACCCTGCTGGGCCATCTTGCGGCGCACGAATGCGATCTGGGTCTTGAGCGGCAGCTGCTTCGGGCAGAAGTCGTGGCAGCCGAGCAAGGACATGCAGCCGAACACGCCGGAATCGTCGCCGACGACTTCGTAGAAGTCAGCGTCGTTGCGGTGGTCGCGCGGGTCGAGACGGAAGCGGGCGATCTTGTTGATGCCGAAGGCACCGACAAAGTCCGGACGGATGCGGAACGTACCGCAGCCGGCCACGCAGCAGCCGCACTCAACGCAGCGGTCGAGCAGATAGATGTCCTCAGCAAGCTGCGGATCCATCGGCACTTCCTTCTTGCGCAGATCGATTTCGTCGTTATCCAGGTGCACCCAGGTCTGGATGCGCTCGGACATGCCGCGCATCCACTTGCCGGTGTTGACCGAGAGGTCGCCGATGAGTTCGAACACGGGCAGCGGAGCCAGCGTGAACTCGGTGGGCAGATCGCGGGTCAGCGTACGGCAGGCCAGACCCGGCTTGCCGTTGATCAGCATGGCGCAGGAACCGCAAATGCCGGCGCGGCAGACGAAGTCGAACTGCAGCGACGGATCCTGCTTGTCGCGCAGCTCATTGAGCGCGATGAACAGGGTCATCGAATCAGACTCTTCGAGCTCGAAGGTCTGCATGTGCGGCACGCTGAGCGGATCAGCGGGGTTGTAGCGCAGGATGCTGATCTTGAGCAGGCGATGCTTCTTGGAAACTTGAGTACTCATTTAACCAGCTCCTATTAGGAAAGGGGTTCATCGATACGTTCATTGCGGCCCTGCAGACGCTTGGGCAGCAGATGATGGTACGGCATGATGGCGTCCTGGATCGCGTAGCGATCGGCGCCTTCGGCTTCCATCTTGGAGCGGATGGCATCGACTTCGGCCTGACGCTTGGGCGTTTCGGGGTTGTCGATGTAGTTCTTCGCACCGTAGCCGCGGAATCCCGGAGGCAGCTCCATCTTGGAGATGTCGAGCTTCTCGTAGGAGAGCGTGGGAAGCGTATCGCCTTCCTTCCAGGTGGACAGCGTGCGGCAGAGCCAATCGGCGTCGTTACGACGCGGGTAGTCTTCGCGGAAGTGAGCGCCGCGGGACTCGGTACGAGCCAGAGCGCCGCAGGCCATCGCGAGGGCGACCTTGAGCATCTTGCGGGTGCGATAGGCGTAGACGAGCTCGGGGTTGGCGCCCGGCTGATCCTTGACGGCAACCTTGAAGGTCTTCTTGTAGAGATCTTCGAGTTCGGCCACTGCGCTTTCCATGTCGGCGCCGCGGCGGAAGATGCCGATCTTGCTGGTCATGATGTCCTGCATCCGGGTGCGGATGGTGGGCATGTCTTCGCTGCCGGTGTTGTAGAAGAAGCCGTCGAGCTCGTTCTGAACCTTGGCAACGGAGTCGTAGATCAGCGAGGTCGGGATGTCAATGCCATTCTCAGCCTTCTCGCAGAAGTCGGCAATGAATTCACCGACGATCATACCGGCAACGACGGTCTCAGCAACGGAGTTGCCGCCCAGACGGTTGAAGCCGTGCATATCCCAGCAGGCAGCTTCGCCAGCGGCGAACAGGCCCTTCAGCTGACGGGACTCGCCGGTGTAGTTGGTGCGCACGCCGCCCATCGTGTAGTGCTGGGCCGGACGGACCGGGATCCATTCCTTGGTCGGGTCGACGCCGAGGAAGTAATGGCAGATCTCATACACTTCACGCAGGTTGTGCTTGATGTGGTGTTCGCCAAGCAGCGTGATGTCAAGCCAGATGTGTTCGCCGAAGCGGCTCTTCACACCCTTGCCCTGGGCAATGCGCTCTTCCATGCGGCGGGAAACCACGTCGCGGGAGGCGAGTTCCTTCTTCTCGGGCTCGACGTCCGGCATGAAGCGGTGGCCGTCAACGTCACGCAGCAGACCGCCGTCACCGCGGCAGCCTTCGGTAACCAGAATGCCGGCCGGGAAGATGCCGGTCGGGTGGAACTGGACGGCTTCCATGTTGCCGAGGGTGGCAACACCGGTCTCGAGAGCCAGAGCGTGGCCGATGCCTTCGCAGATCACGGCGTTCGTCGTGACGCGGAACAGACGGCCGGCGCCGCCGGCGGCGATGGCGGTTGCCTTGGCAACGTAGGCCATCAGTTCGCCGTTGCGCAGATCGCGAACGACAGCGCCGTAGCAGCGCTTGCCGTCATGGATCAGGGAGAGAGCCTCAACGCGCTCAATCACGGGGATCTGTTCGGCGATGATGCGGTCGCTCATGGCGTTCAGCATGGCGTGGCCGGTACCGTCGGACACGAAGCAGGTACGCCACTTCTTGGTACCGCCGAAGTCGCGCTGACCGATCAGGCCGGCGGCTTCCTTGCGCTCGGTAATGGTGACGCGCTCGCCATTGATGACGACCTGACGGTCACCCGGGGTGATACGGCTCCAGGGCACGCCCCAGGCAGCCAGTTCGCGCACGGCCTTCGGGCTCGTGTTCACGAACATACGCACCACATCCTGGTCGGCACCCCAGTCGGAGCCGCGGACCGTATCAGCGAAGTGAACGTCCTCGTTGTCGCCAACGCCCTTGATCACGTTGGCGAGGCTGGCCTGCATACCGCCCTGGGCAGCCTTAGAGTGAGAGCGCTTCGGGGGCACCAGCGACAGCACGATCGTGTCATGGCCACGGCGCTTTGCAGCGCAGGCAGTGCGCAGACCCGCGAGGCCGGCACCGATCACCAGTACGTCGGTGTAGATAATTTTCATAAAGGTTTCTCCTTGATCCTAATGGATCCGCCTCGCACCTCGTCTCTCGCTCCCTTTTGGGGCTCAAGGGATGAAGCGCTTGCGGCAGGGTCGAAATATTGCGACTTGCCCGATTCGCCGATCCGGTGACCGCATCGGCTGACCCGGCTCCTCGCCCGGCTCCCGGCTCCCCGCCCTCCCTATGGGAAAGCGACTTGACGAAAACCGTTCAGTTAGGGGTCTCGACATCCAACACAAACTTTCCTGATAGGCATTGAGGTATCAGGAAAGTCCGCTTGGACTGGCACAGACTGTGCGTCATGCGGTTATGTTCCTGTGCGCGCGCCGCCCGCTTCTTCGACTACCCCAAGCACAGAACCTGTTGCCAGGCCGCTGTTTCGAGAACCGGCCGGCCCGTCTTGCGACGGCCGCATCACGCATGGCGGAAAATCGCATTTCCGTCATAGCCAAAGCCAAAAACCCACGCATTCCGCGGGGGTCTAAGGCTTTTGCCCGAGGGCAGTTTATGGAAGGCTACCTACTCAGTACTATAGGGGTAAACCCTAACATCTTCCCATGTTCAAATTGCTCCCGTCGGCCGTCCAGTTCCCGGAGATCATTGATTCGACATGGCATTCAAGCGCCTTTCCCGAGATCGCACAGAGAGAGGCCACTCCCTGGACAAATTAAGTAAATTCCATGATCATGTCAGGCGAAATTCGTTTTAAATTACCCATTAAGGGGTACATACTATAAAAAATACCACCACACTAATTCATTTATTCAATCGAACAATTATTTGCGTTAGAATTTAACAATGAATGCCAACAAGCACGGATCAGCAAGGTCAAAAGCCTCAATTGTCCGGACAATTTGGCATATTTTAAGAAACGCTTCAGCAACCGGCTCGAAGATGTCGATTGCCCAATGTAACTACTATGGAGGTCACTGTAATGAAATCCATCATCAGCACCAAAAAGGCGCCCGCCGCAATCGGCCCCTACAGCCAGGCGGTGATCACCGGCGGTCTTATCTTCACAAGCGGGCAGATCGGCCTTGATCCGCAAACCGGCAGCCTCGTCGAAGGCATTGAGGCCCAGTCCCTGCGCGTCATGGAAAACCTCAAGGAAGTTCTTGCCGCGGCCGGATGCACGTTC
>DNLN01000057.1 GCA_003488465.1 Sutterella sp.
CTCGAAGCCGAGGAACTTGAGGATGCTCTCGTTCACGGAGGGGTGCAGGCGGATGCCTCCCTTGTACGGGCCGATCGCGGAGTTGAACTGGATGCGCCAGCCGCGGTTCACCTGGATCTCGCCCTTGTCGTCAACCCACTCGACGCGGAACTTGACGGTTCTTTCGGGTTCGACGATGCGCTCAAGAATCTTGTGCTTCTCGTACTTCGGATCCTTATCCATGAGCGGCTGAAGGGTGTTGAGAACCTCTTCGACAGCCTGCAGGTATTCGGGCTGATACGGGAAGCGGGCCTTGAGCTCGCTCAGAACCTTCTGGGTGTAGGACATGGTCGTGTGCCTTTCGGTGAATCACCAAGGGGTTGAAGAAAATTGTGCGGGCATCTGGCGCAAAGGTGCGCGGGGCCTTTCGCATGCCGCGATTTCACAGTGTAACCGCGACGCGAAATCCGTCCTACGCTATTTCAGTTATTGCAGATGAGTTTTTCTAACTTCTGTTTCGTTGCAATGGGTTAGCGGCTGCCGGAAGGGGACCGGCTTTGCTCGGGCGAACTGCCGGAGGGTGTATCCTTCGCGCACCGCCCGCAGGGCGATTGCAACAAAGAAATTCCGGAGATTTTCGTCATGCCCTTTAACCTCAAGAACCGTTCTCTGCTCTCCCTTGTGCACCACAGCGCCGAGCAGATCCAGTACCTTGTGAACCTTGCCGCCGACCTCAAGGCGGCCAAGCGAGCCGGCACCGAGCAGCAGCGCCTGAAGGGCAGGAGCATCGCGCTTGTGTTTGAAAAGACCTCCACCCGCACGAGGAGCGCCTTTGAGGTCGCGGCCTACGATCAGGGGGCCCACACGACCTTTTTTGAGCCGGCCACAAGCCAGTTCGGCCACAAGGAGAGCGTGAAGGATTCGGCGCGCGTTCTGGGGCAGATCTATGACGCGATCGAATACCGCGGCTTCAAGCAGAGCACGGTCGAGGAGCTTGCCAAGTACGCGGGCGTTCCCGTGTTCAACGGACTGACCGACGAGTGGCATCCGACGCAGATGCTCTGCGACCTGCTCACGATGCAGGAGGCCTCGGCCAAGCCCCTTTCCGAGATCAAGTTCGCGTATCTTGGCGACGCGCGGTTCAACACCGGCAACAGCCTGCTTCTGGTGGGCGCGAAGATGGGCATGGACGTGCGCATTGGTGCGCCCCGCGCGTACTGGCCGAGCGAAGAGCTGATCGCCATGTGCCGCGAGATCGCCGAGCAGTCCGGCGCGAAGATCACGATCACCGAGGATCCGATCGAGGCGGTGCGCGGCGTTGACTTCGTGCACACGGACATCTGGGTCTCCATGGGCGAGCCCAAGGAGGTCTGGGACGAGCGCATCAAGGCGCTGATGCCCTACCAGGTCAATGCAGCGCTCATGAAGGCGACGGGCAATCCGCGCGTGAAGTTCATGCACTGCCTGCCCGCCTATCACAACACCGAAACCAAGGTCGGCGCCGATGTCGTCAAACTCCATCCCGAACTCGCAAGCGGCATCGAAGTGACCGAGGACGTGTTCGAATCGCCCGCTTCGATCGTGTTCGAGCAGGCCGGCAACCGCTTGCATACGATCAAGGCCGTCATGGTGGCGGCGCTTGCCTAAAACGCGTCCTTTCGGTAATCATTCGCCCATCAAACAATCGAAGCGCCTTCGGGGCAAAACGAGGCGCTTCGGTCTGTTTCCGGTTCTGTAACGGCTGCTCAAATTTCGGAGGCCGCCCATGCGATTTCATTTTCCCGTTGTCATCATTGATCAGGACTACAAGTCCGAGAATGTCTCTGGCCTGGGCATCCGGGATCTGGCAAAGGCCATTGAATCCCAGGGGATCGAGGTGCAGGCCGTGACGGCTTTCACCGATCTGGAGAGCCTTGCGCGGCAGAGCAGCCGGGCGGGCGGCTTCATTCTCAGCCTTGAGGACCGGGACATGTCGGACGAGACCGAAACCGTCACGATCGGACAGCTGCGCGGGTTCGTGCGCAAAGTGCGCGAGTCCAATCCCGACGTGCCGATTTTCCTGTTCGGCGAGTCCAAGACGACCGAGTCGATTCCCAATGATGTGCTGCGCGAACTGCACGGATTCATTCACAAGTTCGAGGACACGCCCGAGTTCGTCGCCGGATTCATCGTGCGCGAGGTCCGCGAGTACGTGCACGGCCTGCCGCCGCCCTTTTTCAAGGCGCTCACGAACTACGCCCGCGATTCGTCCTATTCCTGGCACTGCCCGGGACACTCGGGCGGCGTTGCCTTCCTCAAGAGCCCCGTGGGGCAGCTCTTCCACCAGTTCTTTGGCGAGAACATGCTGCGCGCCGACGTGTGCAACGCCGTCGAGGAACTCGGTCAGCTGCTTGACCACACGGGACCGGTAGCGAAGTCCGAGCAGAACGCCGCGCGGATCTTCGGCTGCGACAATCTGTACTTCGTCACCAACGGTACGTCGACCTCGAACAAGATCGTCTGGAACTTTGCCGTGGCTCCTGGAGACGTTGTCATCGTGGACCGCAACTGCCACAAGTCGATCCTGCATGCGATCACGCTCACGGGCGCGATCCCGGTGTTTCTCATGCCCACGCGCAATCAGTACGGCATCATCGGACCGATTCCGCTTTCGGAGTTCGACTGGGAGACGATCCGCAGGAAGATCGAGGCCAATCCCCTCATCGCCGACAAGAGTGTGCGGCCGAGAATTCTCACGATCACCCAGTCCACGTACGACGGCGTGATCTACAACGACGAAATGATCAAGGAGCGCCTCGACGGGCGCGTGGACATCCTGCACTTTGACGAAGCCTGGCTGCCGCACGGCGCGTTCCATGGGCTCTATGAGAACATGCACGCGATCGATCGCGACAAACCCAGAACCCGTGACAGCCTGGTCTTTGCAACCCACTCGACGCACAAGCTCCTGGCGGGCATCTCGCAGGCAAGTCAGATCTGCGTGCAGGACTCCCAGAGCCGTCATCTGGATCGCAGCGCCTTCAACGAGGCGTTCATGATGCACACGTCCACCTCGCCGCAGTACGCGATCATCGCAAGCTGCGACGTTGCGGCTGCGATGATGGAGGGCCGGGCCGGCACGTCGCTTGTCGACGAATCCATTCGCGAGGCCGTGGAGTTCCGCCGCGCGATGCGGTTCGTCGGCCGCGGGTACGACGACTGGTGGTTCAAGGTCTGGGGACCGGACAGGCTCCCGGAGGCAGGAATCGGCTCCCAGGCCGACTGGTCGCTTGAATCGGGCGCTGCCTGGCACGGATTCGGCCAGATCGCTCCGGGCTTTAACATGCTCGACCCGATCAAGGGCACGATCATCACGCCGGGGCTTTCGGTCGACGGTGCGTTCGACGAGACGGGCATTCCTGCCGCCATCGTGACGAAGTACCTTTCCGAGCACGGCATCATCGTGGAAAAGACCGGGCTCTATTCGTTCTTCATCATGTTCACGATCGGCATCACGAAGGGCCGCTGGAACACGATGGTCACCGAACTGCAGCAGTTCAAGGACGCATACGACGAGAATGCGCCGCTCTATCACGTCATGCCCAGGTTCATCGCTGAGTTCCCGCGCTACGAAAAGCTTGGCCTGAAGGATCTCTGCCACATGATCCACGGGGTTTATCGCGAGTATGATGTCGCGCGGCTCACGACGCAGATGTACGTCTCGGAGATGACCCCCGCGATGCGGCCCACGGATGCCTACGCAAAACTCGTCCACGGACAGGTCGAGCGCGTGGCGATCGACGAACTCGAAGGGCGCGTCTCGGCGGTGCTCCTCACTCCGTATCCGCCGGGAATTCCGCTTCTCGTGCCGGGCGAGCGGGTCAACAGCAAGATTGTCGAGTATCTGCGCTTTGCCCGAGACTTCTCCAAGAGGTTCCCGGGGTTTGAAAGCGACGTTCACGGGCTGGTGAAGTCCCAGTGGCCGGACGGAACCGCCAAGTACATGCTCGACTGCGTGCGTGAGGACTAATTTTTGGAATCAGTGCAAATGCCCATCAATACTGTTTTGTACGACCGCTATCCGGTCACGGTGCTCAGCGTCAGCGGAACGACGCGCTTTCTTGCGAGGCTCGTTGCCTGCGACCACAGGAAGATTCCCGTCGGACAGGCGGTGCGCGCCGTCATGCTGAATGCTTCGGCAGGCGTGATCGACACGGTGATCCTCGCAAGAGTCACCCAGGACGACTACCGGATTCTGCTTTCCGGCGATGGAGCTGATGCCCGCGAGGCGTGGATCCGCCAGGTGAGCGCGGCGTTTGACGCGGAGGTGCTCTCCAGCAAGCAATTGGCCTGCGACTATCTCGGAGCGCTGCCGATCGACGGAATCGAACTGAAAAAGGGCGGCTATCAGGAGGCGAGCGGCATTGGGTTCGTGAATCTGGGCTGGAAGCAGATCGTCTTCGGGCCGAAGGAAAATATCGAGGCGCTCTGCGAGAACCTTCTCAAGGCAGGCGCTAAGAAGGGCGCCGAGGGCGGCATTGATGCGCTGCGCATTCTTGCCAGGGAGCCCGCGCTCGGCCTTGAGTACGACGAGTCGACAAGTCCGCTTGAGTGCGGCTTGGAGGATGCGCTTGATTTCGAGGACAAGTCCCGGGTCTTCATCGGACGCGCCCTGTGCGAGGAGTACCGCAACAGCGGCAAGTACGAACGGCTTCATCTCGTTGCCTTTGACAGCGCCTTCGATCCCAACGCGCTCACGCAGATTCCGATGGTGGTCGTGGGCGAGTACGGCTTTGAGGTGAGCAGCCTCGTGCGCGTGCCGGAGATGAACATCACGGCGGCGCTCGTGCGCCTGCCCCATGAGGTGAAGGTGGGAGACCATCTCGGCGCCATCGTGAAGACCGAGCCGGACTGCGGCTGCGACGGGTGTCTTGTGATCGCCCCTCAGGCCTGATCCCAGACACAAGACTGGGCGGGCTCCTCGCTAAAATGCCCGCCCTTTGCACAATTTCTTCTGCCAACGGATGTAAACCGTGAACGCAAAAACAATCTACCTGCGCAGCTTTGGCTGCCAAATGAACGACTATGACTCCGCGCGCATCATCGACCTCATGCGCGAGAAGCACGGCTACAGCCGCGTCGAGAATCCCGAAGAGGCCGACCTTGCCGTTATCGTCACCTGTTCGATCCGCGAAAAGGCCCAGGAGAAGACCTTCTCCGATCTGGGACGGATGCGCGAAATCAAAAAGGGCCGGCCCGGCATGATGATTGCCGTCGGCGGATGCGTCGCGAGCCAGGAGGGCCGCCGCATTCTCGAGCGCGCTCCCTGGGTTGACGTGGTGTTCGGTCCGCAGACGCTGCACCTGCTGCCCGCGCTTTTGGAAAAGCGCCGCGCAACCGGCAAGCCCCAGGTCGACATCTCCTTTCCGGAGATTGAAAAGTTTGACAATCTGCCAGCGCCCTCCGCGCACGGTCCCACGGCCTTCGTCTCGATCATGGAGGGGTGCAGCAAGTACTGCTCGTACTGCGTCGTTCCCTACACCCGAGGCGAAGAGATCAGCCGGCCGATGCTCGACGTGCTGGTCGAGTGCGCGCACCTTGCGAGCCAGGGCGTGAAGGAGCTCACGCTGCTCGGGCAGAACGTCAACGCCTATCTCGGCAAGGGCCCTGACGGCAGCCTCGTGGACTTTGCGCTGCTTCTTGAATACGTGAGCGAGATCGAGGGAATCGAGCGCATCCGCTACACGACGAGCCACCCCAAGGAATTCTCCGACCGGCTCATTGCGGCTTACGGCAAGCTGCCCAAACTCGCCAACCACGTGCATCTGCCCGTGCAAAGCGGCTCGGACAGGATCCTTGCCGCCATGAAGCGCGGCTACACGCACGACTGGTACCTTGAGCGCATCGCTAAGTTGCGCGCCGTGCGGCCGGACATCTGCATTGCCACGGACTTCATCGTGGGCTTTCCGGGCGAGACGCAGGAGGACTTTGACGAGACGCTGCGGCTCATCGATGAAGTGGGCTTTGACGCAAGCTTCTCCTTTGTGTATTCGAAGCGCCCCGGCACGCCCGCCGCCGAACTGCCCGACGCGACGCCCCAGTGCGAGAAGCTTCGCCGCCTGCAGCTGCTGCAGTCCGTGATCGACGCCAACGCTTCGCGCATCTCCGAAGGGATGGTCGGACGCATCGAGCGGTGCCTTGTGACCGGGCAGGCAAAGCGCGGCGAGGGCATGCTTTCGGCGCGCACCGACAACAATCGCGTCGTCAATTTCAAGGGTGATTCCTCGCTCATCGGCACCATGGTGAACATCGAGATCACCGAGGTTTATCCGCATACGCTTGGCGGAAAGGTTGCTTGAGCAAGAAGGAGACGCAGTTCATGCAAAAGAAGACAAAGGGCGGGAACCCCCGGGAATTGGTGTTCTCCTTTGATTCAACCGCAGGAGAGCTTGCCGCGCTGGTCGGGCCGCTTGATGAAAACATCCGGCAGATCGAGACGGCCTTCGAAGTGAAAATCCGCCGCCGCGGCTCGCAGTTCCACCTTGAGGGCAAGGACGCAGCCCGGGCGATGCGGGCCCTGGAGATGTGCGCAAGCCGCGTCCATGCAGGCAGCGAAATCACCCTGAACGACGTGCAGATGATCATCATCTCCGAGCAGTCCGGCGCCGCAGGCTTTGGCGAGGATGCCGAGCAGACGGTGTTTCTGAAAACCCGCCGCCCGGGCTTAAAGCCCCGCACGCCCCATCAGAGCGAGTACCTGAACGCCATCCAGAGAACGGATGTGACGTTCGGAATCGGGCCGGCCGGCACCGGCAAGACGTACCTTGCGGTTGCGGCGGCCGTTGACGCATTCGAGCGCGGGGCCGTCGAGCGGATCATCCTCACGCGCCCTG
>DNLN01000138.1 GCA_003488465.1 Sutterella sp.
ACGCGGCTTCTCGAGGCGGGCGACATGGTCTCGAGCACCAAGGCGGTGTACACGCTCGCGCTGCTTACGCCCAAATGGGTGCGCATGTACGTGAACGAGCCCAATCTCGGCCGCGTGCGCCCGGGCATGAAGGCGCTCGTTTACACGGACACCGCTCCGGACAGCCCGGTGCAGGGCACCGTGGGCTATATCTCTTCTGTGGCTGAGTTCACGCCTAAGAGCGTTCAGACCGAAGAGCTGCGCACGAATCTTGTCTATGAAGTGCGGGTGATCGTGGAGGACGCGGACAACGCTCTGCGGCTCGGGCAGCCCGCCACGGTTGTGCTGCAGGAAGGCTCATAGCGGCTAGGGACGGCAAAAGTGAATCACCCCTCAGACGAAGCGGTTATCAGGGCGGCAGCTCTTTGCAAGAGTTTCCGCTCTTCCATGGCTGAGACGGTGTGCGCCATCGACGCCGTTTCATTCGGGGTGCGCAAAGGCGAGCTCACCGCACTCGTGGGGGCCGACGGCTCGGGCAAGACAACGCTGATCCGGATGATCTGCGGCCTGATGAGCCCCGATTCCGGCACGCTCACGGTGCTCGGGCTTGACTGCGTCCGTGAGGCCGGCCTCATCCAGAAGCGGATCAGCTACATGCCGCAGCGGTTTGGTCTTTACGAGGATCTGTCGGTGCGGGAGAATCTTGACCTGTACGCCGACTTGCACGGCGTGCCCGAGCAGGTGCGTGTGCCCCGCTACAGGAAACTTCTTGCGATGACGGATCTGGGAGCGTTCACTGAGCGGCCGGCGGGCAGGCTCTCTGGCGGCATGAAGCAAAAACTCGGGCTCGCGTGCACGCTGGTGCGGCTGCCTGACCTGCTGGTGCTGGACGAGCCGTCGGTCGGCGTCGACCCGCTCTCGCGTCAGGAACTCTGGAACATCGTCTCCGAACTCGTGCGTGAGGAGCATCTGTCCGTGCTCTGGGCGACTTCCTACATGGATGAGGCCGAAAAGGCCGACCAGGTTCTTGTGATGCACGAGGGGCGGATTCTCGGGCAGGGCAGCCCCCTGGAACTTGTCCGCCGCGTCGAGGGTCTCGCGTTTTCGATCGAACCGAAACCGGGACAGAAGCCCCGGGATCTGCAGGCTGAGATATTCGCAAGGAGCGATCTGGTTGCCGATGCCGTGCCGCGTCTGGGCAGGGTGCATGCCGTAGCCAGAAGTTCGGAGGCGGCCCGGGAACTCAATCGCATGTATGCCGCGCAGCACTGCACGACGCGGCAGTCGCGGTTCGAAGATTTTTTCATGACGCTCATCAGTCCGGCCGAGCGTCATTCAGGCAATGCCCCTCAAGAGGGCGACGGGCAGACTTCGGATGCTTCCCACGCCGAGGCCGGTCCGGTGATTGAAGTGAAGGATCTGCTTCGGCGGTTCGGAACCTTTACGGCCGTGGACCGGACGAGTTTTTCCGTGGACCGCGGCGAGATATTCGGATTGCTCGGGCCGAACGGCGCCGGCAAGACCACCACGTTCAGAATGCTTTGCGGACTGCTGCCCGCAACAGACGGAACGCTGCGGGTAGCCGGATTTGATCTGCGCAGGGCGAGGGCTCAGGCAAGAGCGAGGATCGGATACGTCGCGCAGAAGTTTTCTCTCTACGGGAATCTTACCGTGCGGCAGAACCTCGCATTCTTCGGCGGCCTGTACGGCTTGTGCGGTGCGGGGCTCGAGAGGCGGATCGCAGAAGCGGCCGAGGTATTCACGCTGCCGCTTGATCAAGCCGCAGAGCGTCTCCCCCTTGGGTTCAAGAGGCGTCTTGCAATGGCCGCGGCGCTCCTGCACAGTCCGCAGATTCTGTTCCTTGATGAACCCACGAGCGGTATTGATCCGATTGCCAGACGCGAGTTCTGGGACCTCATCACGCGTCTGTCCCGACGGGGCATTACCATCATCGTCACCACCCATTTCATGGAGGAGGCCGAGTACTGCGACCGGATGGCGATACAGGACGAGGGCCGGCTTCTTGCGCTCGGCTCACCGGCGCAGATTCTCCAGAGAGTCACAAACGGCAGCGCCCGAGACATGAATGAAGCGTTTATCGAGGTTGTGCGTGAAGCAAGAGCGCGGGGAGAGAGACGTGCGTGAAGCCCTTGCAAGACTTCTTGCCCTCATCCGAAAGGAAATCCGTCAGATGCTGCGCGACAGGAGCAATCTTGCGGTCGGCATCACGCTGCCCGTGATCATGATCGCGCTTTTTGGCTACGGGATTTCGTTTGACCTCGAACACGCCCCGATTGCCGTCGTGAACGAAGGCTCGGGTGCCTGTGCCGATCAGCTGATCAGATCCGTGCGCGCTTCCAAGTACTTTGATGTCCGCATGCACGCTCATTTCGAAGCGGCCGAGCAGGAGCTTCGGCAAGGAGATGTGATCGGAATCCTGAGGCTTCCTTCGGATTTTGAAAAGGCTGCCCGAGCGGGGGGCGCCGCCGCGCAGCTCATCGTCAACGGCACCGAAGCGCAGAGCGCCAAGACGCTTGAAGCGTATGTCAGCGGTGCTCTTGCACGCGTGAAGTGCGATTCGGACCAGCACGGGCAGGCCAGCCTGTCGCTTGTGCCGCGCATGTGGTTCAACGAAGCCAACACGAGCACGTGGTTCATCGTTCCCGGGCTGATCGGCGTGATCCTCACGCTGATCGGTGCGTTTCTCGCTTCGCTGCTCATCGCCCGGGAATGGGAGCGGGGGACGTTCGAATCACTTTTCGTGACGCCGGTGCATCCGCTTGAGATCGTCCTTGCCAAGGCCGTGCCGTACGTGGCCGTGGGACTGATCGATATAGTGATGGTGCTCTTTTTCTCCGCTTTTGTCTTCCATGTGCCGATCCGCGGTTCGGTTTTGCTGCTTCTCGCCCTCTCGCTCGAGTACCTGATCGTATCGGTGCTGATGGGGCTTGCCATCTCGGCGGTTGCAAAAAGCCAGTTCCTTGCGAGCCAGGCCGCGCTTTTGATCAGCTTCATGCCGGCGCTTATCCTTTCGGGCTTCATCTTCGATCTGCGCAACATGCCGTTCTGGCTGCAGCCGATCTGCAACATCCTGCCTGCGACGCACTTCATGCAGGGTGTGAAGACGCTTTTTCTTGCCGGCAACGACTGGCGGGTGGTGCCGGAAGTGGCAGGCATCCTTCTCGGGTACGCGATTTTGTTTGTCGCGATAGCCGTCCGACTCGTGCAAAAGAAGCTTGACTGAGCAAGGAGATTTGAGCGATGCAGTCCCGGCTTGGCAGTTTGAGAGTGTTTCTTCTCCAGATCCTCTTTCTCATCCGCAAGGAGTTCCTCGCGCTGCTCATGGATCGCTCGAGCCGCATGATCCTTGTTGCGCCCGTGTTCGTGCAGTGCCTGCTCTTTGGCTATGCAGCCACGTACGATCTGCGCTACGCCCCGTACGTGCTCTGCGACGCGAGCCGCTCGGTTCAGAGCGCAGAATTCATGCGGCACGTCGATGCCTCGGGCATCTTCGTGCGAGTTGCCACGCTTGGCAGCCCAAGCGAAATCGGTGCGATGATCACCCAGGGCAGGGCGAGCCTTGCGATCAGCATTCCGCCCGGTTTTGCCGAGGATATCGCAACGGGCAGGGGCGGGCAGATCGAACTCATTCTTGACGGGCGGAACTCCGTTTCGGCCGGGCTTGCAAGCGCCTACATCAGCTCGATCGCGGCAAGTGCGGGCGTCACCTCCGGCGTCGGATCATCCCCGGCAGTGCGGCTTAACACCCGGGCCTGGTTCAACGAAAATCTCGATTCGAGATGGACGATTCTGATTGCGCTGACTGCAGCTCTTGCGATGATTCAGACGCTGATGACGGCCGCGTTCACCGTCGCGCGAGAGCGGGAGCAGGGGACGTTCGAGCAGCTTCTCGTGACGCCGCTCGTGCCGCTGCAGATCCTGATCGGCAAGGCGATGCCGCCGATCGTGGTGGGACTCGTGCAGTCTTCGATCATTCTCTCGGTCATACGGTTCTGGTTCGGAGTGCCGATGGCCGGGAGCGTGCTGCTGCTCTACACCTTTCTCATCTGCTTTAACGTCGCGATCGTGGGGATCGGACTCAGCATTTCGGCATATGCGCTGTCCATGCAGCAGGCGATGCTCTATTCGTTCTTTGCCGTGGTGCCGATGATGCTGCTCTCTGGCATGTTGAGTCCCGTGGGCAACATGCATGAAGTTCTGCAGTACCTGACGTATGCCAATCCCATGCGTTTTGGCGTGGATGCCGTGCGCCGCATCTACCTGGAGGGCGCGGGGCTTGATCAGATCGCCTTTGACTTTGTGCCGCTGGCGGCGCTCACCGCGGTTTTCATGCCGACGGCCGCCTGGCTCTTCCGAAACCGCCTGAGTTAAGGGGAGGAACGAAAACGGCGGCTTTCCGAATCGGGAAAAGCCGCCGCTTCAGACTGCGGACGGGACTCGAGGAGCGCCTAGAGCGGATCGCCCGAGCGCAGAAGCAGCCTGGCGATTTCCGCCGCGTTGTGCAGATCGAGCTTGCGATAGGCCGAGCCGCGGTGCACCTGTACGGTCTTTTCGCTGATGCCGAGGTTTTCGGCGACGAGCTTGTTGCTCATGCCCTGGGCGACCATGCGGATCACCTCGCGCTCGCGCTGCGTGAGCTGCTCGAGGCGGCTGCGGAAGGTGGAGAGCTCCATCTCGTTGCGGCGGTGGTTGAGGTTCTTGGTCACGGCCGAGCTGATGGTGTTGAGCAGACGCTGGTCATCGACGGGCTTTTGCAGGAAGTCGATTGCGCCCTGCTTGAGCGTGCGCACGGCCATGTCGATGTCGCCGTGTCCGGAGATGAAGATGATCGGCAGGTCGACGCCGATTTCAAGCAGCTTGTCCTGAAGTTCAAGGCCGCTCATGCGGGGCATGCGCACGTCCAGAACAAGACAGCCGGGACGCTGAAAATCGTTGGAGGCGATGAAGTCAAGGGCGTCGGAGTACGTGACGACATCCCAGCCTTCACTTTCGATCAGAAAGGCCCAGGAGCGGCGCACCGCGTCATCATCATCAATGACGCGAATGAGAGGTTTCAGAGAGGTATCCACGATCAGTCTCCAACGTTAAAGGCCCCGGACGGGAGGCAGGGCAAATCGACAACGGGTGAAAAAACGACCACTTGCACCCGACGCTAAGCATTTTGCTACAAATATGCCGCGCTGTGTGTCGGGCGGGGATCTTTTTTTGCCAAGAGGGCTTGCCGTTTTGCAAGGATTGCGCCTTAGGCGGAGGCCGCCTTTGCTGCCTTTGCCTGCCGAGCCTTTTTCTCCGCCGGCGCAAACGGCATCTGGATCGTGACGGTCAGTCCGTGCGGAGCGGATGCGCTGAGATTCACCCTGCCGCCGCTTCGCCGCACGATTCTGTCCACGATGGCAAGTCCGAGTCCCGTGCCCGAGACGCCAGAGCGCGAGGCGTCTCCGCGCTCAAAGGGCCGCAGGACGCGTTCGGCCTGACTCGGGTCGAGCCCAGGCCCCTGATCCGCGACCACGAGCACGGCGCTGCCCTTTTCCTTTTTCACCGTCACGGTGAGGTAGAGCAGGGAGTCGTCGCTTCTGCCGTAGCGCATGGCGTTGGTGAAGAGGTTCTGCACGACGCGCGACAGTTCCAGGGGGTGCGCCATCACGTACACCTCAGGAGCGATGTCGCTCGTGAGGCGGATGCTGCCGTCGATCTCGATGCGGGCCGTGGAGATCGCCGTCTGGACGGTTTCCGAGAGGCTCACCCGATCCATGGGCTGATCGCTTCGCCGTGCGTAGTCCATGAACTGGTTGACGATCATCTCCATCTGCTCGAGATCGCTCACCATGCTTTCGCGGGTTTCATCGGGCAGGTCGGCGATTTCGGCTTCAAGGCGAAGGCGCGTGATCGGCGTTCTCAGGTCGTGCGAGACGCCGGCAAGGAGCATCTCGCGGCCGTTTTCCATGTTCTGGATGTCCTGCACCATGCGGTTGAAGGCCGAGTTCACTTCGCGCAGTTCGCTCGGACCGCTGTCCTCGGGCAGGCTGGGCGGAGTGAGGCCCCGGCCGACCTTGCGGGCGTAGTCGGCGATCTGCTTGAGGGGCGAGGAGAGGCGCTGGGAGATCAGCACCGAGCCCAGAATGGTGCCGACAAGGGCTGCAAGAGCCCACCAGAGCCAGCCCGTGCCGTAGCTCGGATTGATGAGGGTGGATTTGGTGAGCAGCCAGTACTCGTCGCCTTCAATGGAAAAGGACACCCACAGGCCCTTCTCGCCATTCACGCGGCTTGCGAGTACCGTGTCCTGGCCGAGTTCGCGGCGCACCATGGCCTCGATGTCAGCAACCGAACTCGAGTAGTTGGATTCAACGACGAGCGGAGCCACGGCGTCGCCTTCTTCCTTGGGAAGAATCCGCACGCCTTCGCGGCTGGCAAGCACCATCAGCAGATCGGGGCGGTAGCGGGGATCGGCGGTGATGAGGGCGTAGCGCGTGAGGTTCGCCATCGACACGATCTGTTCGGCGGTGCTGCGCGTGTAGGGCAGTTCATTGAGCACGCGGAAACTCTGCACCCAGCCGATCACCGACAGGATGATGAGCAGGATGAGCAGCACGAACGTGCGCCAGAACAGATTCGGAACGGGCTGGGCGATCATGGGCGGCGCTCTCGGGCTTGGCTCCTAGACGCCCGAGGCGGGCTCAGCCGGATTGTCGTCCGGAATGAACACGTAGCCAAGACCCCAGACGGTCTGCAGATAGCGAGGCTTTGCCGGATCGGGTTCGATCAGCTTTCTGAGGCGGCTCACCTGCACGTCGAGCGAACGGTCGAAGGCGGCGTACTCGCGGCCGCGGGCCATCTCCATCAGCTTGTCGCGCGAGAGGGGCATTCTCGGATGGCGGGCAAAGGCCTTCATGACGGCGAATTCGCCGGTGGTGAGGGCGATCGGCTCGCCGTTCTTGCGCAGCTCGCGTCGGCCGAGGTCGAGTTCGAACTCTCCGAAACGGACGATTTCGTTTTCAAGCGAGGGGGCGCCGGGCTGATCGCCTGCGGGCCTGCGGCGCAGCACGGCGTGAATTCTGGCGAGCAGCTCGCGCGGATTGAAGGGTTTCCCGAGATAGTCGTCGGCGCCCAGCTCAAGTCCCACGATGCGGTCGACCTCTTCGCCCCGGGCGGTCAGCATGATGACCGGGGTCTGGTCCTTGCTGGCGCGCAGCCGCCGCAGAATCTGCAGGCCGTCTTCGCCAGGCATCATGAGATCGAGGATCAGCGCGTCGAAGCGCTCGCGCAGCCAGAGCCGGGTCATCGATTGTCCGCCGTCGGCAACAGACACGGCAAAGCCGTTGTCGCCAAGGTAGCGGCGCAGCAGATCGCGCAGTTTCGGGTCGTCGTCGACAACAAGAATCTTGGGTTTGCGTTCGGTATCGGTCATGAAAAGTTCTCTTAATAAAAGGGCAGGGGATTGGTTTCAATCCAGATAGCGTGCATTCTATATGGGGACGAAAACGGCGACATTCAACCCTTTGCATGCGGACAGAAAAAACGGGGACTGTCAGATCGAACCGGCCGGAAGCGCAGAGCAAAGAACAGCAAATCGTTACAAATTGAGCGGGATTGCAATCGCCCGGATGACTCCAGAGCATTAAACTGCCGCTTAAATGAAGTCCGGAGATTTTTTTCAGCATGAACGCACGGATCGGAAAACTCCTTCTAGCCATCGGGGCCGCCGGGTGCCTGGCGCCCGCGCATGCGCAGACCTTTGAGGTGCGCGAGGAGATTTCGTGCGTGATCGCCCCGGCGCTGCCCCCCGTTGCTCCGCAGTTCGTCGTGCGCGAGCGGGTGGAGCTGCAGCAGCCCGACTTCATCTTCTGGGATCAGATGAATTCCGAGCAGCGCGTGCTGCTTTGGCCGCTTCTCACTCCCGAGCAGCGCAACTTCCACTGGCGCTACATGAACAAGGCCGAGCGGGCGGCTCTGCGCAGCCAGCTCACCGCCGCCGAGCGTCAGATGATGAAGCACCGCTATGTCATCGATTCGGCTGTCGCCGCGCTTTTTGCCAAGAACATGCCTGCCCCGATCGTGCGCATGAGCCAGGGTGAAAAGGATCTTCTGCGCCAGCAGGTTCGCCAGGCCCATGCGGAAACACGCCGTGGAATTCCCTACAACTGCACCGATCCCACCGATTGCCCGTATTCGGCTTTCCGAATGCATGCGGCTGACAGTACCGCTTCAAAATAAGGGAATCTTCTTTTGCAAGATAGTTTTGCCTTCTTAAAGAAAGCATGCTTTTGTTGCGTGGAAAGCCCGCAGCCGCGGGCATTTTGCGCGTACAGAATAATTGTTTTCTAGGTATTATTGCTATGGTAAACACTAAGGAATCTCCGGAATCCTGAGGGTGTTTCTTATCCGGCCGGGGATTTCAAAATCGGGAGAATATCGCCATGGCAGATACTGAAAACGAAGACGTTAAACCGCTTGAACAGGCCCCCGTCAAGGAGCAGCCTGCAGCACCGGCTGTGCAGAAGGCGGCCGAGGAGCCCCAGGCTGAGAAAAAGCCCGTCGAGCGCGCGCCCCGCAAGGCCGCAGCCCCCAAGGATGCCGCAAAGCCCGCAGCCGAAGAGAAGAAGGCGTCCGAGAAAGCTGCCGCAAAGAGCGAAGCCAAGTCCGCCGCAAAGCCCGCTGCCGAGAGAAAACCCGCCGCCAGAAAGACAACTGCAAGGCGCAAGGCTGCGGCTGCCGCCGCCAAGAAGCCCGCAGTGAAGAAGGCCGCGGCGGCTGTGGCCAAGGAACTCAACCTCAATTCTTCGGCCTATTACACCAACCGCGAACTGTCCTGGCTTGAATTCAACCGCCGCGTGCTTGAAACGGCCATGGAGCCGGATCGTCCGCTGCTTGACCAGGTCAAGTTCCTGTCGATCTTCTACACGAACCTTGATGAGTTCTTCATGGTTCGCGTTGCGAACATCTACAAGCAGTACCAGTCCAACGCCGGCGCCACGGGACCGGACAAGATGCCGCCCGCCAAGCAGCTGCAGGAGATCCGCAGGGTCGTGCAAAAGCTTGTGAACACGGCTTCCGACCACTGGATCAAGACGATCCGTCCGGCGCTTGCCAAGTCCGGCGTGCGCGTCACGCACTTTGCCGACCTCTCAGAGGAACAGAAGGCGTTCCTGCTCGCCAAGTTCGAGCGCGAGATCTATCCGATCCTCACGCCGCAGGCGATCGACCCTGGCCATCCGTTCCCGCGCATCTCCAACGTCTCGATCAACTTCCTGATCGAACTGTCCGCCCCTGACGGACGCCGCCGCTACGCCCGCCTGCGCGTGCCGAGCAACATTCCGCGCTTTAACAAGATTCCTCGCAAGATCGATCCGAACTTCAACGGCATCGGCAACGACAAGGACTGCGACGTGGTGCTCTCCGAGGAGATCATCAGCGAGTTCCTGCCCATGCTCTTCTCGGGCTTTACCGTGGTCGGCAAGGGCATGTTCCGAGTCACCCGCAACACGGACGTGGAAATTGAAGAGGACGAGGCCGACGATCTGCTGCAGGCCGTGCGCGACTTCGTCTCCCGCCGTCAGTTCGGCGGCGTCGTGCGCCTTGAAACCTCCTACGACATGCCCGAGAACCTGCTCGACTTCCTCATCGAGAAGCTCGACCTGCGTCCGATCCAGATCTATCGCGTGAAGGGGCCGATGGCCTTCTCCGGCTTCATGTCGCTGCTTGACTTCAACGCTCCGGGCCTGAAGGAGTCCGTCTACCACGCCAGTCACAATCCGGACTGCATGCCGCCCGAGCAGATCTTCGACAACATCACCAAGAAGGACATCCTTCTGTATCACCCGTACCAGACCTTCGGCAGCGTCGTGGACTTCGTCCAGCAGGCCGCCAGGGATCCGCACGTGGCCGCCATCAAGATGACGCTGTACCGCGTGGGCAACAACTCGCCCATCGTGCGCGCCCTGATGGATGCACGCCGCGCAGGCAAGCAGGTGACGGCCGTTGTCGAGCTCAAGGCCCGCTTCGATG
>DNLN01000128.1 GCA_003488465.1 Sutterella sp.
CCAAAACACCCAGTGGCGCTCACACTTATCGGTTCGTTTCTAGTTTTTAAAGAGCAATTTCGCGAAATTAACCGCGAACAGAATGAGTATCTTATCAGAGAATTTTTCTGTTTGCAAGTGCTTCGCGATTTTTTTTGTTCATCACACGCAGAACTCAAAATCTTGCGCCCCGCGTTTCTCAGAACGGAGGCGCATTATAGGCCTGATCCTGATGGCGTCAAGCCCTTATCGATTGTTGCTGAAGGTATCGCACTTGCCCGCTTCGCCGGTATCAAATCCGCGCTTGAACCAGTACAGGCGCTGCTCGGATGTCCCGTGCGTGAAACTGTCCGGAACAACGCGTCCAGTGCTCATCTTCTGCAGGCGGTCGTCACCGATCGCAGTAGCGGTTCTCAGTGCCTTCTCCAGATCTCCCGTCTCAAGAACTCCCTGCTTTTGCATGTGATGACCCCAGACCCCCGCCAGGCAGTCAGCCTGCAGCTCCATGCGAACCGAAAGCTTGTTGGCCTGTGCCTGGGAACCAGCCTGCTGCTGGGCTCGCTGCACCTGGGAAGCAATTCCCAGTTCGTTTTGCACATGGTGGCCGACTTCATGAGCCAGCACATACCCGAGCGCAAAGTCTCCGCCGCCCCCAAGCTTGGTCTTCATGTCGTTGTAGAACGAGAGGTCGATGTATAGCTTCTTGTCCCCCGGGCAATAGAAGGGCCCCATGGCAGACTGTCCGTAGCCGCAAGCCGTCGGAGTCGAGCCGCTGTACAGAACCATCTTGGGATAACTGTAGCGATTCCCTGCCTTGCTGAAGATGGCGCTCCAGACATCTTCCGTGCTCTTAAGTACCAGAGAAGAGAGTTTTGCAAGCTCTTGTTCCTGAGCGCTCGGCTGGTAACTGCTCTTTTGCGCCGTCGGCATGCTGCTCTGCCCCATCTGAACATCCATCTGTCCGGTCAGCAGGGGCGTGAGGTCAACGCCGTAATAGCCGGCCACCATCACAACAACAAGAACAAGCAATCCGCCCTTACCCTTCATGGGGATCATTCCGCCCCCTGTCGAGAATCGGCCCCCTGCTTGTCCTCTGCGGTCTTCGATGTTTGAACTGCCCTGTCGGTTTCCCCAACGCATACCTTTACCTCAATGAAAATGCAAAACGCTCTGCATAGCGAAGCGCCTCGCAGAGTTTAGCGCTCATGCGCAAACTTCGAGATTTGCTAAACCAACAGAGTCTTACTGCCGGCAATGAACTTGATAGAACCAATCGCGGAGCCGAGCTCGCATGGCCCCGCAGTCAATCGGACACCGTTAGCAGGACTGGAGTTCAGGTTTTCAGCTTCAAACTTCAAAAGTCAGGTTTGCCATCGGCTTCCTCCAAACCCCACGTTACCGTGACGCTCTTGCCGAGTCGCTAGACCTTCCCCCGTTCGGGCGGTCGGGGGACTTTCACGCCATACTTGCAGGTGCGCCGGCAGGCGCACCATAAAAAAAAAGAGGCAACTTACGTTACCTCTTTCCTGGATTCTGGTCGGGGCGGCGGGATTCGAACTCGCGACCCCTTGCACCCCATGCAAGTGCGCTACCAGGCTGCGCTACGCCCCGAACGAGTTGCGCATTCTATCTTCGTTTTTCACTAAAAGCAAATGCTCACCCAAGCTTGGCACGGAGCTCCCGAAGTTCGGTGAGTGCGGCCTCCACTTGGCGTCGACGAAGCACCTTGCGGCGTTCAATCTGCGCCCGCTCCAATGCCTCCTGATAGCGACGCGCCTGCTCTGCGCGGATCTGCTCGGCGCGGACTTGTTCAGCACGGATCTGCTCGGCTCGAGCCTGCTCAGCGCGGATCTGCTCAGCACGGGCTTGTTCAGCACGGATCTGCTCGGCTCGAGCCTGCTCATCAAGGATCTGCTCAGCTGACGGCTGGAACTTCTCTTGAGCCGCTGCCGACGGGACGGCTTCCGTCGGCGTCTCCGACACAGGCTTCGGCACCGGAACCGATGGAGCAGGTTCGACTGCGGCCTTCACCTCTTCAGGGGCCTTCGGCTGAGGTACAGAGCTCCGAGCAACAGGAGCAAATCCCGGTTCGCTCAATGGAAAGAGCTTCTCGTCATGGAGCTTCTTCTTTGCCTGCTCGATGCTGAGCCTTTCCACATACAGCAACTTCTTGATCCTCCACACGAGAGAGAGATCATTGGTAGTGTAGAAAGCCTTTTGTTTGCCGCCTGGTCCGCGCAGTTCGGGGAAATGGATTTCCCAATACCGCAGAATGTAAGGAGCCAGACCGCACTTCGTGCAGACCTGCGCGGCGGTGAATTGGCGGTTTTGTTCGTTTAGATCGATCATGACTCTTCCAGCAAAAAAGGGTGAAGCTAGCGCCCCACCCTTTCTTCAATCCGTTGTGCGTAGTGCGCAATGCGTTCAGTTTACCGCTGAACGCATCGTGCGGCGCTTATTGGGCCGGGGTCTTTACGCCCTCGCGATCAACGAAGGAGGCCACGGAGTCGCGCAGGTGCGGGGCGGGCACAAACGTAGCCACGCGGCGGGCACAGATTTCATGCTCCTCGCCGGTCTTGGGATTGCGGCCCGGACGGGCAACCTTGTCGCGGGTTGAGAACGTACCGAAATTGGCGAGCTTCACATCACGGCCTTCAAGCAGAGCGAGTTCGATTTCGCTGAAAATCGATTCGACCACCAGAGTTGCTTCCTGGCGCGAAAGCCCCAGGCGGTCATACAGGATCTCGACAAAATGCTGCTTGGTGAGCGTCGAGCTGTTCGCAGGCCCTTCCGGGAAGTTCAAATTGGGATATTGAGTAGAGAAATCCATTTTTCTGTTTCCGTAACAAATAGGTTAACTGCGCAGTTTTGCGCCCAGACCGGTCAGCATCTCAATGACACCATTCACGGCCTCATCAGCAGCGGCCTCTCCAATCGCCTCCTCGCCGTACGTCTGCAGCGTCAGGTGGAAGGCCATGCTCTTCACGGCAGGATCATCCTTCGGACGATACAGATCGAACAGCTCGAAGCCGTCGACAATTGCGCCGGCCGGGGTGCCGCGATACTTATCAATCGCATCAAAAATCGTCTGCACGGACAGTGCAGCCGGCGCCACGACGGCAATGTCGCGGTGCACCGCCTGGAACTTGCTCACGGCGCGTGCATGCGGCACGGGAATCTCGACCAGTGCCTGCACATCCATCTCAAAGACGATCGGCGCCTTGGGCAGAGCGTAATTGCGGCACAGCATCGGGTGTAGCTCGCCAATGAAGCCGACGGGCTTGTCGTCAATCAGAATCTCGGCCGAGCGACCAGGATGGAGTGCCGGGTGCTTGGCGGGGACAAACCGGGCCTTGAGCGGCATGATCAGAGTCTCAATGTCGCCCTTCACGTCGTAGAAGTCAACGGCACGAGCCTGTTCGCCCCACTGTTCGCCGTGCGCGTCGCCATAGGCAAGACCGGCGATGTGCGAGGGCTGACGAACGCCCTTCACCGTCCAGGGACCATCCTCGACCGAATCATCGGGGAAGAACACCCGGCCGATCTCAAACAGACGGACATTCTCAGCCTTTCTGTTGAGGTTGTAGCGGAGGATGTCCACCAGGCCGCCGATCAGCTGCGTGCGCATCACGGCGAGCTGGCTCGCGATGGGATTGAGAAGACGGATCGGACTGTCGTTGTTGGCAAAGTCCTTCTCCCACTTCTCCTCGACAAAGCTGAAGTTGACGAGCTCCTGATAGCCTCTGCGGGCCATGGCTGCACGCAGGTCAAAAACCGGACGGCAACTCTCGGGCACGGCCTTCATGTAGGTTCTTGCCAGAGGCGGACGGACGGGAAGATTCTGGTAGCCGTAGAGTCTGGCCACCTCTTCGATGAGGTCCTCCTCGATCTCGATGTCAAAGCGATAGGTCGGAGAGGTCACGGTGAAGACCTCTCCCTCGCGCTTGAACTCGAAGCCGAGTCGGGTGAACGCCTCGTTCATGAACTCGGTGGAAATGTCAAAGCCGATGATCTTGCGGCAGCGGTCAGCACGCATCTTGACGACACGCTTTTCGGGCAGGTTCGCAACATGGTCGTCAACAGGGCCGACCTTGGTCGCTTCGGTGCCGCAGATGTCAAGGATCAGGCGCGTGATGTACTCCACGTGCTCGACGTTGGAGCCCCAGTCCACGCCGCGCTCGAAGCGGTGCGCCGCGTCCGAGGAGAAGTTCAGGCGGCGGCAGCGGCCCTGAATCTGCGTCGGATACCAGAATGCGGCCTCGACGAACACGTCCGTCGTCTCGGAGTCGATTGCCGTGGGCTCTCCGCCCATGATGCCGGCAAGACCCTGAGCGCCGTTGGCGTCGGCCACAACGCCGTAGTAGGGATCAAGCGTCACCGTCTGCTCGTTGAGAAGCTCGATCTGCTCGCCCTGTCTTGCCCACCGCACGGACATGGGCGCCTTCACCTTCTTCAAGTCGTAGAAATGCGTCGGGCGGCCCAGTTCGAACATGACGTAGTTGGAGATGTCCACAAGGGCGGAAATCGGCCTTTGGCCAGCCGAAAGCAGCCTCTGCTTCATCCACTCGGGCGTCTGGGCATGCGGATTGATGCCACGGATCACGCGGCCGGCGAAACGGCCGCAGAGCTCGGGAGCTTCAATTTCAAGAGGCATGTGCTCATCGCAGTTCGGCGCAACGGCAGTCATGTCGGGTTCGGTGAGTGCAGCCCCCGTCACGGCGCGCAGATCGCGCGCGACGCCGATCAGCGACAGCGCGTCACCGCGGTTCGGCGTGAGCTTGATCTCGATCACGCTGTCATCAAGGTCCGCGTACTTGCGGATGTCCTCGCCGATCGGCGCATCGTCGGACAGGATCCAGATCCCGTCATGATCTTCGGAGATCCCCAGTTCGCGGCAGCTGCAGAGCATGCCGCAGGAGACCACTCCGCGCAGCTTCGAGCGCTTGATCTTGAAGTCACCGGGAAGCTCGGCGCCGATCATGGCGCAGGCCACCTTGATGCCGGCGCGCACATTGGGCGCACCGCAGACGATCTGAAGCTCCTCACCCGTTCCTGCATCGACCTTGCACACATGCAGATGATCGGAATTCTCGTGCGGGACGCATTCGAGCACCTTGGCCACGACCACTCCGGAGAAAGCGGGCGCGCGGGGCGTCACCGCCTCGACCTCGAGCCCGGCCATGGTCAGGGTCTCAGCCAGATCCTTGGTGCTCAGATCCGGATTAATGTAGCTGCGCAGCCACTTTTCAGAAAACAGCATTTTTTAAAACTCTCCAAAAACGGTGCACGAATCAGTCATGGAACTGACGCAGGAAACGAAGGTCGCCTTCGAAGAACAGGCGCAGATCGTCAATGCCGTAGCGCAGCATCGTGAGTCGTTCAAGCCCGGAACCGAAGGCAAAGCCGATGTACTTTTCCGGATCCAGACCATAATTTCTGATCACGTTCGGATGCACTTCCCCGGCTCCGGAAATCTCGAGCCAGCGCCCCTTCTTCGGTCCGGTCGTAAAGGCCATGTCTACTTCCACCGAGGGCTCGGTGAACGGGAAGTAGCTCGGACGGAAGCGCACGATCAGGTCGTCGTTTTCAAAGAACTTGCGCAGGAAATCCGTGTACACGCCCTTCAGGTCGGTAAAGGAGATGTCCGTGTCAACCCACAGACCCTCGACCTGATGGAACATCGGCGAGTGCGTTGCATCGCTGTCCACACGGTACGTGCGCCCCGGAGCGATCACGCGGATCGGGGGCGTATGGGTGCGAGCGTAGCGTACCTGCATCGGCGAGGTGTGGGGACGAAGCGGCAGCTGCATCCCTGTGCCGTCTTTGCGGTCCACGTAGAACGTGTCCTGCATCGAGCGGGCCGGATGATTGGGCGGATTGTTGAGTGCCGTGAACGTAAACCAGTCGCTCTCGATCTCCGGACCGTCGGCCACGTCAAAGCCAATCGAGTGGAAAATCGTGACAATGCGAGCCCAGGTGCGCATCACCGGATGGATGCCGCCAGTGAGCGTGGCGCGCCCCGGCAGGGTGACGTCGATTGCTTCGCTTGCAAGCTTGAGGTCCATCGCAGCCTGGGCAAGAGCCTCGCGGCGCTCGTTGAGCGCCTCCTCGATCGCACGCTTGGCCGCATTGATCTGCTGGCCCCTGGCGCGCCGCTCTTCGACGGCAAGCTTGCCGAGTTCCTTCATCAGCAGGGTGATTTCACCGGTCTTACCAATGAACTTGGCCTTCGCGTCTTCAAGCGCAGCAGGCTTTTCGGCCTTGGCAAAGATCTCCTTGGCCGTTTCAATGAGCTTGTTTAAGTCATCCATATCTTTTCAGCTACACGTATCGCCGCTTCGGACGCCCGCAAGCAAACCGAAAGCGAAAAAGAAAACCCGCGTTCCGCAGGGTTTCATCAAGCAGTCCGGTCGAATCGTTTCAGCAATGGAAAAAACTCTCCCGAACCAGGCAAAGTTGACCCGTTATTGTTTCAGGAATAAGGCGTTTCGTCAAGGGCAAAATGCCCTATAACCCTCTGTTTTCCTTGACATCGCAACAAACTTTGACAACAAAAAAAGAGCAGCTCCGTTTCCAGAAACTGCTCTCTTTTTTGCTTCAGACGATTAAGTCTTAGGCGAGCGCCTGCTTAGCAAGAGCAACCAGACCGGCAAAACCAGCCTGATCGAACACAGCCATGTCGGCCAGAACCTTGCGATCCAGAGCGATGTTGGCCTTCTTCAGACCGTTCATGAAACGGCTGTAGGTCATTCCGTTGGCACGGGTCGCGGCGTTGATACGGGCGATCCACAGGCGGCGGAACACATGCTTCTTGTCGCGGCGGTCACGGTAGGCATACTGGCCAGCGCGCATGACAGCCTGCTTGGCAACGCGGAAAACATTGTTGCGACGCAGACGGAAACCCTTGGCAAGGGCGAGAATCTTCTTGTGACGGGCATGAGCCGTCACGCCACGCTTAACTCGAGGCATCTTTAACCCTCCCTTTGATTACGCGTAAGGCAACATACGATGGATGGACTTGCTGTCAGACTCGTGAATGGTGACCATTCCGCGCAGGTGACGCTTGTTCTTCGTCGTACGATGAGTGAGGATGTGACGCTTGGTAGCGTGACCACGCTTGATCGAGCCGCCAGAGCGGACCTTAAAGCGCTTGCTTGCAGCCTTCTTTGTTTTCATCTTCGGCATTTGGCCGGTTTCCTTTAAATTATCGGGACTCCAGGCGTCCGGCTTGAATCCGGATCTTCTCAAAGCCCGCCCCGACTTGTTTCACCCGCCTGTCAGGGAAAGAATTCCCTGGCGGACAGGCAGCGAGCGCGTTATTTTACACAACTGCTCAAAAATGTCTACTTCTTGCGCTTGGGAGCGAGCACCATGATCATCTGGCGCCCTTCAAGCTTGGGCTTGTTCTCGATCTGAGCCTCCTCGACGAGATCCTCGGCGATGCGGGTCATGATCTGAGCACCGATATCCTGATGCGCCATCTCGCGGCCCCTGTAGCGCAGCGTCACCTTGGCCTTGTCGCCGTCAGCGAGAAACCTGCGCAGAGCACGGAGCTTGGTCTGGTAATCGTTTTCGTCCGTGGCAGGGCGGAACTTCACTTCCTTCACCTGCGTAACCTTCTGCTTGGCCTTGAGCTCCTGCTGGCGCTTCTGTTCCTGATAACGGAACTTGCCGTAATCAACCAGCCTGCACACCGGCGGCTTAGCCGTCGGCGCCACCTCGACGAGATCCACGCCCTCGTCTTCGGCCATTCTCAAGGCTTCAATAGTACGAACGATTCCGATCTGGTCGCCATCGACGCCCATGAGTCGGACTTCCGGAACCCGGATCTCGGAATTGATCCGGTGAGTGCGATCCTGTGCTATGACATTACTCCCAAAAAAAGTTGTTCACTGTCAGCGTCTTACGCCTGATCGGCATTGACGCGGCGCTTGTCTTCATCAACCACCTTGGCGATGAACTCGGCCGCGGGCATCACGCCGAGATTGCGGTTGCCCCTGGCGCGCACGCTGACCGTCTCGTTCTGCCGTTCCTTGTCTCCCACCACGACGATGTAGGGGATCTTCTGGAGGCTGAGCTCGCGGATTTTATAGTTGATTTTTTCACCGCGCAAATCCTCGACGACGCGCACTCCAGCCTCACGCAGACGGGCGGCAACACTCTTTGCGTACTCGGCCTGGTCATCGGTGATGGAGGCCACGGCAACCTGCGTCGGAGCAAGCCACACGGGCATCGCGCCGGCATAGTGCTCGATCAGCATGCCGATCCAGCGCTCGAGCGACCCAAGAATCGCGCGGTGGAGCATGACCGGGATCTTGCGGGTGTTGTCCTCGGCCACGTACTCGGCGCCAAGGCGCCCGGGCATCTGGAAGTCGACCTGGATCGTGCCGCACTGCCAAGAGCGGCCGAGGCAGTCCTTGAGGTGATACTCAATCTTGGGACCGTAGAAGGCGCCCTCCCCGGGCAGGATCTCATATTCAACGCCGGCCATCTCCAGGCTCTTGATGAGCGCCGCCTCCGCCTTGTCCCAGGCCGAGTCCTCGCCGATGCGCATTTCAGGACGCGTGGCGATCTTGTAGCTGATGTTGTCAAAGCCGAACGTGTGGTACACCTCGGCAACAAGCTTTGTGTAGTTGACGCACTCCTCAAGGATCTGGTCCTCGGTGCAGAAGATATGTCCGTCATCCTGCGTGAAGGCGCGCACACGCATCATGCCGTGGAGTGAGCCGGAGGGCTCGTTGCGGTGGCACTGGCCGAATTCGCCATAGCGAAGCGGCAGATCGCGATAACTGCGAAGCGCCGAATTGAACAACTGGATGTGTCCCGGGCAGTTCATCGGCTTCAGAGCGTAGTAGCGGTTCTCCGACTCGGTCGTGAACATGTTCGAGCGATACTTGGCCCAGTGTCCGGAACGCTCCCACAGAGAGCGGTCAAGCAGCTGCGGCGCCTTCACCTCCTGATATCCGTTCTGCTGGTAGATGCGGCGCATGAACTGCTCGATCACCTGCCACATGGCCCAGCCCTTGGCGTGCCAGAAGATCATGCCCGGAGCCTCTTCCTGCAGATGGAACAGATCCAGTTCCTTGCCCAGACGCCGATGATCGCGCTTTTCGGCCTCCTCGAGCATCTTGAGGTATGCGGCCTGATCGGCCTTGTTGCCCCAGGCGGTGCCGTAGATGCGCTGAAGCATTTCATTCTTGCTGTCGCCGCGCCAGTAGGCGCCGGCAACCTTCATGAGCTTGAACACCTTGAGTTTGCCGGTGGAGGGCACGTGAGGACCGCGGCACAGATCCGTGAAGTCGCCCTGGGTGTACAGCGACAGCGTCTCACCCTCGGGAATCGCCCGGATGAGCTCGACCTTGTAGTGCTCGCCAAGCCCCTCGAAGAAGGCGATGGCCTGCTCGCGGGAGACTTCCTTGCGAGTGATCGGAATGTCCTTCTTGACGAGTTCGGCCATGCGCTTTTCAATCGCCTCGAGATCCTCCGGAGTGAAGGCCCGCTCGAACTTGAAGTCGTAGTAAAAGCCGTTCTCGATCGCAGGTCCGATCGTCACCTCGGCACTCGGGAAGAGCTGCTTGACGGCCTGGGCCATGAGGTGAGCCGTGGAGTGGCGGAGAATCTCGACACCCTCATCATTCTTGGCGGTCACGATCGCCACGTCGCTGTCAGCCGCAATCGTCGTGCTCAGATCAACAAGCTTGCCGTTCACCTTTCCAGCCAGGGCGTCCTTTGCCAGTCCTGCGCCAATCGATTCAGCCACGGCGCGGACCGTCACAGGTCCCTCAAACTCACGCTTTGAGCCGTCCGGCAGCGTAATTGCGATCATCTTCAAGATCTCCTTCAAACTCTAAAAACCGTAAAAAAAACGCGACCCGAAGTGAGCCGCGTTCTTCTTAAGCCATCCCCGCCTGCGCGCCCTGAATTATCTTTTTAGGGCGTTTGTCGTTCGCGACAAACTCTGCGGCATGGACGTCTCCAATAATCTGGTAGGCACGATTGGACTCGAACCAACGACCCCCACCATGTCAAGGTGATGCTCTAACCAACTGAGCTACGTGCCTGTGAGAAGCGGAACTATATCGATCCGCCAGGCATTTTGCAAGTGCTTTTGGCAACTTTGGATCGACATTCCTCGTTTTTCATCTACAAATGTTTGATTCTATACTGAAAATATTTTTTGGGAAAGAGCCGCCTCAGAAATTCAGGTTGATCCCTTCCTTGACCGCTCCTCGGGAAGCGTGCCTGTCTGGATCGACGCGCCAAACGTCTCCCTTGCGCTTGATGAGATCGACGCGGATGACACAGTCATAGCCGCTATGGAAAACCGCTTCCACGAAAATCGCCCCATGCACTGGCTCGGTCGGAAAGTCCCCAGGAAACTCCCAGATTCGTTTTGCACCGACACTCCTCAAGCCCTTTCGCTCGGCGGCAAACAGGGCGAACTGCTCGCACATCGCCGGCAAGTTGAGCTCAAGAGATTTCTTCTGCTGCACGTTGCCCCCGTCGAGCAGGGAAACCGCCATGGCTCTATCCCCCTCGTAGAGGGCCTTCACGTACTGCTCGGCAATCGTTCTGGGATCGTCATCCCTACGCGAAGTGCAGCCGGCAAGACCTATCGGTCCCACTGCTGCGAGCGCTAGAAGAAACACACGCCGCGTCAAGGGGCGGCTGTCCTGCATCAACATGCCGCACCCCCTGTTGACTCTTGCTCGGCAAGAACGCTGCCGCGCGTAAGGTTAAGCGGCATCAGCGCAACCACCGCGGCAACAAAGAACAGCCCCGTGACGGCGATCGCAAGCCTCTGATCGTTGCCGGTCATCCAGGTGACGATTCCGTACGTGAGCGGCCCAACCATCGCGGAAACCCAGAGGGCCATGTTCCAGAGTCCGTAGAACTCAGCGGATCTTGACTTGGGCGAAAGGACTGCGACCATGGCACGGCCGGCCGACTGGCTCGACCCCATCGCAAGGCCCGCCAGATTGGCCGCAGCCCAGAAAGTGGCCGCATTCGTTGCCGCCCAGGCCGTGACCACCATGGCTACCCAAACTAGGAGCGTGAGCATGAGCGAGCGCTTGTGTCCCAGCCAGTCCTGCAGATATCCGAAGCCGAACGCACCGGCCGCTGCCGTGATGTTGACGAGCAGCACCAGGATAAGCGTCTCGGTCATCGTAAATCCCATCACCTCAGAGGCGTAGATGGCGCTCAGCGCAATCACTGTGGCGATTCCGCACTGATACAGAAATCCGCAAAGCGCCAGACACGCAAAGTCCGGATGGCTTCTAAGCGTTCTGACCGAACTGAAGAGCTGCTCCCGGATGCCTCGCTTTTCCGCACGCCCGACGCCCTGTGCAGGCTGCCGCGCAACCGCACGCTCCTTCACCCAGAGAAAGAATGGCAGGCTGAGCACAAGGAACACGCCTGCGGTGATGAGGTTCGTCACCGGCACAAGCGTGCTCTCGGAGAGCCCCATTGACTGCCCGCGCAGCACGACCACAAGACAAAGCCCCAGCGTCAGAAGCCCTCCGGCATAGCCCAGTGACCACCCCCAGCCGGAGACCTTCCCGAGGGAAGCTGGCCTGGCAAGCTCGGGCAGGAAAGCCGAGTTCAGCGTCTCGCCGACGCTGTAGCCGAAGTTGCTGAGAACCACCATGGAAAAGGCAAGCAGCAGCGTGCCCTCCCTGGCAAAGGCCAGCATCGCCGTAGCGGCGATGCAAAGCAGCGTTGCGGCAAGCAGCCAGATCTTCTTTTTTGCCGTGGCGTCCGAAATCCTGGCGATGGTGGGCATGAACACGATGGCCAGAAGATTGGAAAACGCGACCGCACAGGTCCACAGGAGCGTCGCCCAGGAGGCGTCCCGGCAGACGGTCGAAACAAAATATGCGTTGAACACCGCCGTGAGCACCACCGTGCTGTAGCCTGAATTCGCTGCATCAAAGAGCGCCCAGCCCCAGACCTCCCTTGCACCCACCCCGTCCTTTAAGGTTGACGCGTCAAATAAAGCCATCCGGAACTCCTCTCTGCGATCCCCGTCCTATGACAGATTGTCTTCCAGAACATCCACCCCCTTGGGAGGAGCGAACTCAAAGGTTTCGTCCGGGATGGATGCATTGAGCTCCAGTTCCCGAAATGCGAGCGTTGTCTTTTGGGAGAAGTGATCAATGAGTTCAAGCCTGACAAGCCGCCCGCCGCTTGAAAAGCCGATCAGAATGCAGGCAAAGGAAGGATCCTGCGTCTTCGGAGTCGCCTTGACCCATACAAGTCCGTCGCGTTCTGGCTGATCCTCCAGCACGAACGTCGCCGACAGATCTCCCGAGCCGAAAAGCACCGACGCGGGCGTTGCCGACATCGTGCCCGCCAGCCTCTTCACCGTCACCTGCATGAGATCCGGGTCATACAGCCAGAGCGTCCTGCCGTTGGCGACAACGCTCTGCCTGTACGGTGCGGTCACGATCCAGGAGAACTTCCCGGGGCGGCGAAAGGAAAACTCCCCGGAACTTTCGGGTTCCCTCGGATTGCCGCTCTTGTCAAGAAGAAGCTGGGTGAACCGCCCCTTCGCGCTCCCCGCCTCCCGGGCAAAGCGCTCGAGAAACGCACGCCCCGAGGGGGCGGCGAAGACGTCGGGAACTGCCGCGCAGGCCAAGGCGAGCGCGATCAGGGAGCGCCGCCGCATCAGACGCCTCCCACGTCGCGCGTCAGGATTTCGCGCTTGCCGGCGGCATTGGCCGGGCTCACGATGCCTGCCGCCTCCATGCTTTCAATGATGTTGGCCGCACGGTTGTACCCGATGCTGAAGCGCCGCTGGACAAAACTTGTTGACACGCGCCGGCTCTCAAGGACGAGCTGCACCGCCTCGTCATAAAGCGGATCCTTCTCGCCCATCTTGGCCTGGCCGGCTCCGCCTTCGCCTTCGTAGTCGTCGCTCGGTTCGGGATCGGTCACGCCCTCGACGTATTCGGGCTCTCCGAAGCTGCGGAGCTCCTGCACGACCCGGTCGATTTCATGTTCGCCTACGACGCAGCCCTGGGCGCGGATCAGCGCGTGCGTGCCGGGCTTTCTGAAGAGCATGTCGCCGCGGCCGAGCAGATCCTGCGCGCCGCTTTCATCGAGCACCACCATGCTGTCAAAGCGGCTTGCGACCTGGAAGCAGATGCGGGCCACGATGTTGGCCTTGATGAGCGGCGTGACGATGTCCGCGCTCGGTCTCTGGGTTGCCAGAACGAGGTGGATGCCGGCGGCTCGCGCCTTTTGCGCAAGGCGCATGATGTAGAGTTCGACCTGCTTGCGGTTGACAAGGATCAGGTCGGCAAGCTCGTCGATGAAGCACACGAGGTACGGCAGCGGCTTGAGCGGAACGTGCGGCTCGGGGTTTTCCGGATTGACGTCAAAAGGATCCATGAGGGGAACACCCGAGTCGATTGACGCCTTCACCTTGTCGTTGAAGCTGTCAAAGCTGCGCACGCCAAGCCGGCTCATCAGCCGATAGCGGCGGTCCATCTCATTGACAAGCCAGGCAAGAGCGTTGGCGGCCTTGGACATGTCCGTCACGACCGGCGTAAGCAGATGGGGAATATCCTGATAAAGCGAGAACTCCACCGTCTTCGGATCGATCAGCACAAGGCGCAGCTGCGAGGGATCGCACTTGTAGAGCAGCGACAGAATCATCGAGTTGATGCAGACCGACTTGCCCGAACCGGTCGTGCCGCCCACCAGCATGTGCGGCATGCGCGCCAGATCAATGATGAGGGGGTTGCCGGCAATATCCTTGCCAAGCGCAAGCGTGAGCAGCGACTTGCTTTCCTTGAATTCCTTGCCGCCGATCACCTCCGAGAGGTACACGGCCATGCGCTGCTCGACTCCGTTCGGAATCTCCAACCCCATGTATGGCGTATTGGGAATGGCGGGCACGACTCGGATCGAATGCACCGCCAGCGCACGGGTAAGGTCCTTGCAGATCGCCTCGACATGACTGCCCTTGACGCCATCGGCAAGCTGCAGCCAGTACTGGGTGATCACGGGACCGGCCTGCGCCCCCTTCACCTCGGCCTTGATTCGATAGGTGCGCAGCTTCGACTCAATGAGCCGGCTGGTCATCTCGATGGTCTCTTCGGTGATTCCCTGTCTGTCTTGCGGCGGCGCCGAAAGCGCCGTCAGATTGGGCGTGATGTGCCCGCCCTGCTCTCTGGCAAGCAGTTCGCCCTGCGTCATGACGGGCCTCACCTTGGACACCGCATGCTGCACGGCGCCCTGCGCACCCGGAGCCGGGGCTTTGAGCGGTTCTTGTTCGGCAGGAGTCTGACCATCCATTACGTTCCCGCCGAAGGGCACGTCGATCACGTCCGAATCAGTCGGCGGAACGACCTCGGGACTGGTCTGCACCGCCTGCTCGGGCAGTCTTGCATCGGCAAGGAGCGCCGGCTCAACCGATTCGGGATTCCCTGAACCACGACGCTCTGTGATGCTCGCGGCAAGGCGTCCCAGGAATCGCGCACAATTTTCAATCGTCTCTCCGAGCGCCTCGCACAAATCAATCCAGGAGAATCGGAACACGAAGGACAGGCCGATGGCGCCCGCAACGGTAAAGATCAGCGTTGCGCCCCAGATGCCAAAATACGGAACGGATCTGTCAGCAACCAGCCTGCCGAGAAGCCCTCCGGGGCCGAGCGGCAGATCCCGCGACAG
>DNLN01000081.1:0-388 GCA_003488465.1 Sutterella sp.
CTGCGCTCTGAAAACGAAGCGCTCCTCATCCAGGCTGACCGCACGGCGGCCCTGCTTGAGCAGAACGCGCAACTGCGCACCCTGCTCGGTCTGCCTGTCGATCCGGATGTCGGCGCAGCGATCCCTGTCGAAATCAAAGGCGCCGTGGGCGACCGCTTCTCTCGCAACATCATCCTCAACCGCGGCGGCAACTCCGGCATCCGAGCCGGCATGGCCGTGTCGGACAGTCGCGGACTGCTCGGGCAGATCGTGCGCGTGTATCCTGACGAGTGCGAGCTCTCGCTCATCACCTCCCGGGACTTTCAGATCCCGATCCAGTTCGAGCGCACGGGTCTGCGCGCCATCGCCGAAGGGGTCGGCGAGACGGACAAGATGCGTGTTCTGTACG
>DNLN01000081.1:439-18195 GCA_003488465.1 Sutterella sp.
CATCTGTACGTGCCCGCCAATGCCGATGTGCAGATCGGCGACAAGGTCATCACGAGCGGCATTGACGGCATCTTCCCGCGAAACACCAAGGTAGGGGTCGTGACGGCCGTCACCAAGCAGCGGGGCGAAACCTATGCCTTTGTCGAGCTGCAGCCTCAGGCAATGATCGATGACGGGCAGTTTGCCCGCGTGCATCTGCGCTATGCGCCGAGAATAAAGGCCACCTCCCGAGAAAAGCCCTCCTCGCTTCTCGCGCAAAAACAGGCGGGGGCGGCACGATGAACAATCCCTCCATCGTCAGGCGCCATTCCGAGGCAACGGCCCGCACGTACATCCTGCTGCCCGTAAGCCCCTTGTGGGTTTACTCAACGATCGCCTTTTCGTACCTGCTCAGCATCTCGCGGCTTTCATCCTTCCCATGGGCCCCGGACTTTCTTGCCGTCACGCTTGTGTTCTGGAGCATCCGCGAGGCGCGCATCACGGGGCTGATTCTGCCCTTCCTGTTCGGCATTCTGATGGACGTGTTCGGCGGCACAGTCCTTGGTCAGCACGCACTCTCCTATACGTGCCTGTGCTTTTGCGCGCATCTTCTCGAGCGCCGCATTCCGTGGTTCTCCACCATCGGTCAGGCAGTGCATCTACTGCCGATCTTCCTGCTCACGCAGGTGATCGTGCTTTTCATCCGCATCTGGATGGGCGGCGCGTTCCCCGGCTGGATCTGGTTCGCCCAGAGTTTTTCCAACGCCCTGCTCTGGCCGATTGCAAGTTTCTTCCTGCTGATCCCGCAGCGGCGCACGCAAAACAAAGACGACACCCCGATCTGACGGGGGCCGGCCATGGACAAGGATCTGAACGTATTTTTCCCGAAGACCCAGGAACCGACGCGATTTCTGCGCCGGGTCGTGGTCATGCTGCTCCTGGTTTTTGTCCTTTTTTCCGTTCTGCTCGCTCGTCTCACCTATCTGCAGATACTCAGAACCGGCGACTACACCGCGCGCGCCGAGTCCAACCGCAAGGTGGTGATTCCGATTACCTCCACGCGAGGAAGAGTGCGGGACCGAAATGGCGAAATGCTCGCCCTCAACTACTGGGCCTATTCGCTTGAGATTCGCGTCGCGGATATGCAGCGCGGCAAAAAGATCGACGAACTCCTTGACGAACTCGGAGAGCTCGTCGACATCACCCCGGGTGACCGCCGCCGCTTCAAGCGACTGCGCGAAGAAGCCCGCCGCTTTGAGTCCGTGCCGCTCCTTTCAAGACTCTCGGACGAGGATGTTGCCCGCGTCATCGCCAACCGCTGGCGCTTTCCCGGCGTCAACATTCAGCCGCGACTCTTTCGCGAGTATCCGCAAAAGAACACCGCAAGCCACCTGATCGGCTACATCGGCCGGATCTCCCGCTCGGACATTGAGCGCATTGAATCCGAGGGCCTATCCGAGGACTACCAGGGCATGCATCAGATCGGCAAGGTCGGCATCGAGCGCAGTTACGAGAACACGCTTCGGGGCGAGCCCGGTCACGAAATGGTGGAGGTGACGGCTGGCGGCAGGCGCGTTCGCTCCCTCGGTTCGATCGACCCCGAGCAGGGAAAGAACCTTGAACTCTCGATCGACCTCAATCTGCAGCGGGTTGCAGAACACGCCTTCGGCACCGATACGGGCGCAGCCATCGCGATCGAACCCTCGACGGGCGAGATTTTGGCGTTCGTGAGCATGCCGACATACGACCCGAACAACTTCCCGAACGGCATCGACCCGGATGTGTGGAAGAGCCTTTCGAGCGCACCGGAAAAGCCGCTCCTGAATCGAGCGGCGCGAGGCCTGTACCCCATCGGTTCAACCTACAAGCCCTTCATGGCACTTGCTGGCCTTGAGTCCGGCGTCATCACGCCGAGCACGTCGATCATTGACACGGGCGTCTTCGAGTACCACAACCACAAGTTCCGCGATGCAAGCGGACTGCCCAAGGGCAAGGTCGATCTCTTCCGCTCGATTGTCATCAGCTCGGACGTCTACTACTACTGGCTCGCCTCGCAGCTCGGAATCGACCGCATCCATCCCTTCATGAAGCAGTGGGGATTCGGCCAGAAGACCGGCATCGACATCGTGGGCGAGCAGTCGGGAACCCTGCCCGACCGGGAGTGGAAGCGAAAGCGCTTCCGCCAGTTCTGGTTCCCGGGCGACACGATCAACCTCGGCATCGGCCAGGGCTACAACCAATTCACATTGCTGCAGCTGGCGCACGCCACGGCAACGCTTGCCAACAAGGGCGTCGTCATGACGCCGCACCTCGTGCGCCGCATCATCAAGCCGGATACCGGGGAGAGCATCTGGCCCTACCGGGACCCCGTGCGCACAATTCCGCTTTCTCGGGACAACCTCTCGCTCGTCACCCGCGCCATGACCGAGGTGACCCGCGTGGGTACGGCAAGAAAACCTTTTGAAGGCGTCACCTATCCGGTCGCCGGCAAGACCGGCACGGCCCAGGTCATCACCATCGCCCAGGAGGATCAGTACGACAAGACGAAGATCTCCCGCCAGCACCATGACCACGGGCTTTTCATCGCCTTCGCCCCCGCCAACGCCCCGAAGATCGCCATTGCGGTTTTGAAGGAGAACGGTGGTTTTGGCGCCCAGGCTGCAGCCCCCATCGCCAGGGAGATGCTCGACTACTGGATCACCGGAGCAAACACACTCGGGTTGCCTGCACCCGCGCACCTGCGCGGCGCCTCGATTCCGGATTCGGACTTCCCTATCACACCCCGGGCAGCTCCCGACGGCAAAGGAGCTGCTGAACAATGAAAGACGAACTGAAGGAATCCTTATTCTCCCGCTTCCTGCGGCATGAGCTCGCCGTCATCGACCTGCCGGTTCTCACGCTCGTGATCGTCCTCTCGACTCTGGGGTTCGTCACGCTCTTTAGCGCCGGGTCGGACTTCCCCTGGCGCATTTCCGGGCAGGCGAGAAACTATGTCGTTGCCACCATCGTGATGTTCGTCTTTGCCAACATTCCGCCCAGGGTGCTGCAAAAGTGTGCCGTACCGGTGTTTGCCGCAGGCATTGTCCTGCTCACCGCAACGCTCCTTTTCGGCATCACCGTGAAAGGAGCCACCCGCTGGATCGGCGTCGGTGCGTTCCGGGTGCAGCCCTCGGAGATCATGAAGCTTGGTCTGCCGCTCATGCTTGCCTGGTACTTCTCGCTGCGGCGAGACCTTGTGAACAACTGGGACTGGGTGATTTCAGGCATTCTCCTTGCCGTTCCGGTCATCCTCATTCTGAAGCAGCCCGACCTTGGAACCGCGATCCTTGTCGGCATCGCGGGCTTCACTGTGATCTTTCTGGCGGGAATCCCCTGGCAGTGGATGGCAACGCTCGGCATCTCCGCCATTGCGGGCCTGCCCGTGATCTGGACCCTGCTGCACGACTACCAGCGCATGCGCGTGCTGACGCTCCTTGATCCTACGCGCGATCCCCTCGGAAGCGGTTTTCACATCATCCAGGCGCTGATCGCAATCGGCTCGGGCGGCCTCTGGGGCAAGGGCTGGATGCAAGGCACGCAGGCGCACCTGGACTTCATTCCGGAGCGCACTTCGGACTTTCTCTTTGCCGTGTATTCGGAGGAATTCGGTCTGGTCGGAAACTGCGTGCTTCTTGGCGTATACCTGCTGCTCGTGCTTCGCTCGGCAGTCATTGCCGTCAATGCCAAGGACACCTTCTGCAGACTCCTAGCGGGATCAATCACGGCAATCTTCTTCACCTATACATTCGTCAACATCGGCATGGTGAGCGGAATCCTTCCCGTGGTCGGCGTTCCGCTGCCCTTCATGAGTTATGGCGGCACCGCGCTTGTGATCCTCGGCACGTGCGCAGGGATCCTGATGTCCATCAATGCCTACTCCAAGATCAAGAATGCTGAGTAACCGCTTTTTCCTCTTTCTAGCCGCCATGCTACCGGCTCTCATCCTTGCGGGGTGCTCGAGCTCTGGCGGACGGTATTTTCAAAATGACGGCCCTTCGACGAGATCCGAATCGGACATTTTGAGGTCAGTGAGCGACGTCACTCCCAGGGTGGAGCAGCCGCACCGGGCCGCCAACCGTCCCTATACCGTGATGGGCAAGCGCTACTACCCCGTCACCGGCGATAAACCCATGCGCCAGGAGGGCATTGCAAGCTGGTACGGCAAGCAGTTCCACGGCAAGAAGACCAGTATCGGTGAGCGCTACAACATGTACGCCATGACGGCTGCCCACCCGACGATGGAGCTGCCGAGCTATGCGCGCGTCACAAACCTTGCAAACGGCAGATCCGTGATCGTCCGCGTCAATGACCGTGGGCCGTTCCTCGGCGGCCGCATCATCGACATGAGCTACGCCGCGGCGATCCGCCTGGGCTATCACAAGAAGGGCACCACCCGGGTGCGCGTCGAGCGCATCACGCGCCGTCAGATCGCCTCATCCTCGATTCCGGCAGCACCAAAAATTGCAGTTCAGGAGGAGCCCCTGCGGTCTTCCTATCAGTATCAGGCCCAGCAACCCGCCCTGCGCGAGCGCATCGTGATCGCCTCTGCGGCTCCCAGCGCGACTTCCGCTGCCTCTTCTGCCCCTCGCTCCCAGCCCAACACCGTCCGCAGCCCGGAGCCTGAATTTGACGACCCGATGAGTGCGGTCGTGCAAGGATCCGCTGAGAGCGGCTTCGCTTCCATTCCTTCGGCCTCACAAGGCGATCAAAACGTCCTCAGTCTCGATGTCGAGCCCGTGTCCGAAGGAGCTCCTGAAAACAGCCCGCTTGACGCGCCCGTGATCGATCCGGTATCGCCCGCCATGCCAGCTGCATCTGCCGGCGTCAATCCCGCCTGGTCGGCTCAGATCGGCGCATTCCGCACAGAGCAGAGCGCGCAGCAGACCGCAGCGCATGCCGAGATGATGCTGAGCGAGCAGCACGCTTCTCTTCCCGTGCGCATCGTGAAGGACGGCGAACTCTTCCGGGTGCTGGTTGGCCGCAGCAACGATGTCGAGGCCGCCCGGAACACTGCAAAGACCGTGGGCGACATTCTCGGCCAGAGTGCCTTTGCCATCTTGAAGTAGAGATATTTGCCATGCTTGATAAATCCCGTCTGAACATCCTTGATGAAAGCATTGCCGAGAGCTGGAGGAGCTCCACTCTCGACGCCCTGCTCGCCTTCGTGCGCCTGAAAAGCAAGTCCCCGGCCTTCGATCCGAACTGGGAGGAGCACGGCGTACTCAAGGCCGCGCTCGAAGCCGCGGCGCACTTTGGCAGGGAGCGCTTCCCCGAGGGCGTGTTTGAAGTTCTTGAAGCGCCTGGCCGCACGCCCTGTCTTTTCTTTGACATCGCGGGAACGGATTCCGAAAACGACTCGAGCGCCCTCTTTTACGGACATCTAGACAAGCAGCCCGAGGCAACGGGCTGGGCCCCCGGCCGCTCGCCCTTCATTCCTTCCATTGAAAACGGAAGGCTTTATGGGCGCGGCGCAGCCGACGACGGCTACAGCGTCTACAGCGCACTCACGGCGCTTGCCGCATTGGATGAAGCGAAAGTTCCGCGTCCCCGAGCGTACGGCATCATCGAAACCTGCGAGGAAACGGGGCACGAAGACCTGTCCTTCTGGCTCGATCAGCTCAAGGAGCGCTGCAAGAAGGTTCGACTTCTCACCGTTCTTGACAGTTCTGCGGGCGACTATGAGCGGCTCTGGATGACGACGAGCTTCCGCGGTCTTTTGGCCGCAACGCTCCGTGTGTCAGTCCTCAAAAACGGCGTGCATTCCGGAACCGCCTCCGGCATCGTGCCCGACTCCTTCATGATCGCTAGGAGCCTTCTTGACCGGATTGAGGATTCATCGACCGGAAAGGTTCTCCCCGAAGCCTTCTACGCCCCCGTTCCCCCGGACAGGCTCGCGCAGCTAGCCAAAACGGCCGAGATTCTAGGCGATCAGTACAAGACGGAATTCCCCTGGGCGACTCACCCCGCCTGCGCACGTGCCGAAGACGAACTTGATCTTTTAAAGCTCAAGTGCTGGATGCCGCAGCTAGCCGTGATCGGCGCCGAGGGACTGCCCTCCATTCAGGACGCAGGCAATGTCCTTCGCCCCGGGACCGCGCTTCGGCTTTCCTTCCGTACTCCCCCCGCAGTGGATGCGCTGGCTGCGGCCGAAGCGCTCAGGACAGCGCTGACCGTCAATCCCCCCTTTGGCGCCAGCGTTGAGCTTACGGACGTCCTGGGTGTCAGCGGCTGGGACGCAAAGCCTGAAAAGGATTGGTTCAGAAATGCAGCGGATTCGGTGAGCCGGGAGATCTTTGGAAAAGGCGCCGCCTACATGGCTGACGGCGCCTCCATTCCCATCATGAACCGGTTTGAGGAACTCTTTCCTCAGGCGCAGTTCTTCATCACCGGCGTGCTCGGGCCTGAGGCCAATGCACACGGCCCCAACGAGATGCTGCACCTTGCCTATGTCGAAAAGCTCACCCGCGCAGTGGCAAGAATCGTTGCGCAGGTGCCAAGGGAGTAGCGAGCCATGAGACGCGATCTTGTCGTGCAGGTCATCGTCGATTACGGCGAGACCTGGGAGAACTTTGCAACGCCATACGAAGCCGAGAGCTTCATCAACAGCAACATCGATGAACTCGACGTTCCACGCGCCGTGTGGCTCGAGGACATGCACGGCCGAAAGAAATGGGACTACGACGTCGTCGATGACGGCTCCGGGATCTATCACCTCGTCGACCGTCCGATCGAGGCAAGGCCCGGTCTGTACAGGAACACCTCGAACTGAAGACTCACCTCCCCGTGTTGGCGGCAAACCGGCACGGGGATTGTCTTCACCGGGCTCTCTTCTGGAAGTTCCCTATCCGAGGAAGAGCTTCAGGGCCTTGTTCTCCGTCTCCTCCCACCAGCGGTAGCCCCGTCCCAGGGATTTGAGCGAACTTTCAAAGAGCTCGTTGTCCTGCGGCGGCACCTGGATGCCGATCAGAATGCGGCCGAAGTCCGCTCCGTTGTTGCGATAGTGGAACAGGGAAATGTTCCACTGCGGCGCCATTGAGGTAAGGAACTTCATGAGCGCTCCGGGGTGCTCGGGGAACTCGAATCTGAAAAGCCTTTCATTCACGGCAAACTTGCTGTGTCCGCCCACCATGTGCCTCAGATGGAGTTTTGCCGCCTCGTCATGCGTGAGGTTGATGGTGGGAAGCCCCGAATCCTCAAAGTTCTTCACAAGTGCATCGGCGTCCCGCGTGTTTGCCGTCTGAATGCCGACGTAGATGTAGGCATTCTTGTCGTCGCACATGCGGTAGTTGAACTCTGTGACGCTGCGCGCACCGACAAGCGAGCAGAACCGCTTGAAGGAGCCTCGCTCCTCAGGAATCGTCACCGCGAACACAGCCTCGCGCTCTTCACCAAACTCGGCGCGCTCGGAGACAAAGCGCAGCCGGTCAAAGTTCATGTTGGCGCCGGACGTAATGGCAATCAGTGTCTGCCCCTTCACGCCCTCGCGCCTTGCCCAAGCTTTCAGGCCTGCAAGCGAGAGCGCCCCCGAAGGCTCCACGATCGAGCGCGTGTCTTCGAACACATCCTTGATGGCAGCGCAGATCTCATCGGAATCAACGAGAATGATTTCATCAAGATACTGACTGCAAAGGCGCAGCGTCTCGTCTCCGACTCTCTTGACGGCCGTGCCGTCGGAAAAGAGTCCCACTTCTTCGAGCGTCACATTGTGCCCTTCGCGCATCGACACGTCCATAGCGTTGCTGTCCTTCGTCTCAACGCCGATCACCTTCATTTCCGGATAAAGGGCCTTGATGTACACGGCAACGCCTGCCGCAAGGCCGCCTCCGCCAATCTGCACAAAGATCGCATCAGGCCGAGAGCCGTCCGCCGGCTGGTACTGCCGCAGAATCTCCATGCCGATCGTCCCCTGCCCTGCAATCACGAGCGGATCGTCAAAAGGCGCAACATAGGTGAGGCCCTCCTGCCGGCACATCTTTTCGGCGTGGGCGGCCGCTTCGGAAAAGGATTCGCCAACGAGAACAACCTCGCCGCCCAATTGCCTCACAGCCTCGACCTTCAAAACCGGAGCAGTCACCGGCATCACGATCACCGCACGGCATCCGAGCCGCTTGGCGGCAAGCGCCACGCCCTGGGCATGGTTGCCGGCCGATGCGCAGATCACGCCGCGGGAGCGCTCGTCATCAGACAGGTGCACCATCTTGTTGAAAGCTCCGCGCAACTTGAAGGAAAACACGGGCTGCGTATCCTCGCGTTTCAAGAGCACTTTGTTGCCAATGCGCTTGCTCAGGCGCTTTGCCGGATCAAGAGGCGTTTCATGGGCGACGTCATAGACGCGGGCCGTAAGAATGCTGCGCAGGTATTCCTGCTGAGTGAGTGGTGACTTGGACATCAGAACAAACCTACAAGTTCAGCGAAAATAGATTTTGCGACGATAGCGCTTTTTGCCGAATGCGGTCGGGATGAATACCCGCTGCTTCAGAAAAGATATGCAAAGCCCGATCAAAATCAGCCGCTCTTGGCATTTCTCCCCACATGGCGGGCAAAAAAACCGTCGCTTCATCCTGGGTGCGGCCGACAAGAGGAAGCGTGTATTTTCCGCTCTCATCCCACCAAGGGCCGACTTGCTCAAAAAGCCCCGTCTCCCGAAGCCACTTCGCGGCAATTCGTGGAAAACGCCGCTTAAGGTATTCTCTCAAGGGTTCTTCACCATCGAGAACCGAAAGCCAGGCGTCAAGGAAGGGATCGGTCACCTCCCAGCGGCATTTTTTTGACATTTTTTCCGTCTTGACGGGGTAAAGTCGCAAAACCAGCCCGAAATCATGCTCAAGCTTACTCAGGTATCCGCCTACATTTGCGTGAAAATGCTGCTGCAGATCCTGCCTTCTTCCGATTCCAGCGGATATTTTTCGCAGAATCGATGCATAGACGCCAAAAGAGGAGAAAAACGTGTCCCTGAGAAGCCTCTCTCCTTCGAGCAGAAAGCATGAATCCGGACTTTTGAATAGCCTTTCGGCCTTCTCTATGCCTATCGCATCCTGATCGACAAAGGTTTTGAGGTATTTCGGCACACCTCCCGTGAGCGCCATAAGGGTAACGATCTCTTCTGGAGTCCTGTTTTTCCCTGTTTCGATCACGATTTGCTGAATCTGATGGAAAGAAAAAGGCTTAAGTTTGAATTTTTCTGAATTTTTAAAGGTTGCAAAAACATTATCTCGAAAATTTGAAAGGCAAAACACGAAAAAAGAGCGTGTTCTGTCTGCCTTTTCGTTCCAGACATGGGAAAAATCGCTCCAAAACCGTTTTTCCACTTCCGAGAGTTCATCCGCACCGTCAATCCAGACGGAGACTGGCGTGGTTCGCGCAATATCGAGAAGATAATCGAACACCTGAGCAATGGTAAGGCACCCGGGAGTCTGACGGATTCCCAGGTCTTTGCGCATGGCATCCATGATGCAGCGGATCACATCATCGGCCGAGGAAAACTTTTTGAGCCTCACCCGAACAAGGGGGCCCTGTTCTTTCTTGAAAAATTCCTCTGTGAGACGGCTTTTTCCGATCCCTGAGCAGCCGCACACCCAGGCAATCCGCCCGCCATGAACTGAATCTCTGGAGAGCCTCCTTAATTGAAGCAAGTCCTGATCACGAAATACAAAGTCCATAACCTATTGATTTCCTGTTTTATTTATCCTTACTGCAAATTTTGATACAGATTGTATCAGCAATCTTCATATCAATCATACGGTTTACCCTCTCATTCGGATAAAATGCAAACTTCAGGCTGGACGATTGAGAATCCAGCGCCATGAAAAGAGTGAAAAAGCATGTCTCAGACCAACGCCCCCAGAGAAAATCAGGCTGAACTTCCCGAACGAATCCGAGAGATTCCCTACAACTACACGTCGTTCTCCGATCGCGAGATCGTCGTGCGCCTTCTTGGAGAAGAATGCTGGAATCTGCTTCTGGAACTGCGTGACGTCCGGCGCACGGGCCGCTCCTCTCGCATGCTCTATGAGATCCTTGGAGACATCTGGGTCGTCTACCGCAATCCGTTCGTAATGGAGGATCTGCTGAGAAATTCCAAGCGGCGCAAACTGCTCTGCGCGGCTCTGCACCATCGTCTGAATGAAGTCGAAAAGCGGCGTGATCGCATGCTCCACGAGCGCGACCTCAAGGTTGCAAAACTGATCGACGCGACAAAGCGAGCCATTCACAAGTTCGAAAACTCTTTTGACGAGACCATTACATTAAGGCGCAAGGCAAAGCGCGCCTTTTCCCGCTGCACCAAGGTCGAGAACATTCATTTCGATCCGTTCGCAAGAACCGCACATGTCACTGACGCAACCGACTGGCGCGTGGAATATCCCTTTGTCGTTCTGCAGCCCGACAAGGAGAGCGAAATGCCTGGGCTCGTACGCGCCTGCATCGATCTTGGCCTTGTGATCATTCCGCGCGGAGGCGGCACCGGCTACACGGGCGGGGCTGTTCCCATGACGGCGATGAGCGCGGTCATCAATACGGAAAAACTCGATTTCATTTCGCAAGTGACGGAAGACACGCTTCCCGGCATGACTTCTCCCACTCCGGTCATCAGCGCCGGAGCAGGTGCCGTCACCAAGCGCGTCACGGAAGCTGCCGCTCTGAGCGGTCTTGTCTTCTCCGTTGACCCGGCCAGCGCAGACAGTTCCACGATCGGAGGAAACATCGCAGAAAACTCCGGCGGCAAGAAAGCCGTGCTCTGGGGTACCACCGTGGACAATATTGCAAGTTTCCGCATGGTAACGCCCGACGGCAACTGGATGGAAGTCGAGCGCCTGCAGCACAATCTGGAGAAAATTCACAAGCAGGAAACCGTCTCCTGGCGCATTACCGTCAAGGATGGCCAGACAAGCGATCCCTCGCAAGCCCGGCAATTGAAGCGGGAGATCATCAAGATGCCCGGCAGCACGTTCCGCAAGGCAGGAATCGGCAAGGACGTCTCCAACAAGTATCTCGGCGGTCTTCCCGGCGTGCAGAAGGAAGGCACGGACGGCCTCATCACCTCTGCAACCTTCATCCTGCACAAGATGCCGCCGTTTGCCCGGACCGTGTGCCTGGAATTCTTCGGTGCAGCCAGTCTTGCCGGGCCCGCCATCGTTGAAATCACAAAACTGCTTGATTCACACCCGAAGGGCTGCATGCTCGCCGGTCTCGAGCATCTGGACGACCGGTATCTGCATGCCGTCAACTATCCGGTGAAGAGCCAGAGAAACGAATATCCGAAGATGGTGCTCGTGGGCGACATCGTGGGCGAGAGCGAAGAGGCGCTCGATGAAATCGCCTCCCAGGTCGTTGCCATCTGCAAGGAAAAGAACGGTGAAGGCTTCATTGCAAAGACCAAGGAGGAGCGCTTCCAGTTCTGGCACGAGCGCAGCAAGACAGCCGCCATCTCGGCGCACACGAATGCTTTCAAACTCAATGAAGACGTCGTGATCCCGCTTGACAAGATTGGTGAATACACAGTCGGATGCGAGCGCTTCAACATCCTGTGCTCCATTGAAAACAAACTGGAGATGATCGAAAAGACGCACAGGTATCTTTCTGGAAACATCTCGCTTGGCAAGCCCTCGATGACCGCTGGCGTCTCCAAGGAAACCCTGCTTGCATCCACAGTCCCCAATGCCCTGAAGGTCCTTGAACTAGCCCAAAAGCGCTGGCAGTACGTTCACGATCACCTGGACGAGGATTTTGCGGAAGCCGCCAAGAACCTCAAGAAGATGGGGCAGCCCTTTGAAGCCGCCGTTCTTCGCGCGTACAAAGAGAAAAAGCTCTTTGATGCGGTCTACGACCGTGCACTACGCATTTCCTGGAAAAAGGAGGTTCGCAGCGAACTGATGAAGATCTTCGGGGGCGATGTCTATGAGAAGGTGCGCGGCGAGATCGATGCCATTCACGGAAAGGTCCTCAAGGGCCGCGTCTTCATCGCCCTTCACATGCATGCGGGCGACGGAAACGTGCACACCAACGTGCCGCTCAATTCCGACAACTACCAGATGATGATGAAGGGACAGGAAGCGGTGCGCATGGTGATGAAGCTCGCCCAGGAGTTGGGCGGATCCATCACGGGCGAGCATGGAGTGGGCCTCACGAAAATCGAATTCATCTCCGCAGAAGCGCTCAAACCCTTCCATGAATACCTGGATCGAGTTGACCCGAAACGCCATTTCAACGCGGGAAAGCTCAGAAAGGACCGGGGACTGGAAAATGCCTATACGCCGAGCTTCAGCCTGCTTGGCGCCGAATCGCTTCTCATGCAGAAGAATGAAATCAAGGCGATCAGCGATTCGATCAAGAACTGTCTGCGCTGCGGAAAGTGCAAATCCCAGTGCACGACGCATGTTCCGAGGGCGAATCTTCTCTATTCGCCGAGAAACAAGATTCTTGCCACAAGTCTTCTCATCGAAGCTTTCCTTTACGAAGGACAAACCCGCCGCGGCATCAGCACCCGCCACTGGGAAGCCTTCGGAGATCTGGGCGATCATTGCACGCTCTGCATGAAGTGCATGAAGCCTTGCCCGGTAAAGATCAATTTCGGTGAAGTGACGATCCTCATCCGCAATCTGCTTGAGCGCATGGGGCAGACGAGGAAGAATCCCGCAAAATGGGCGGGCATGAATTTCCTTGGCATCAGCAATCCGAAACTCGTGGAATTTGCTCGAAAAGGCCTCGTGGATGTCGGATTCAACGCTCAGAGGCAGGGCGCCAACCTTCTTCATGTCTTTGCTGAAAAGGGGCTTCGGGAGCCTCCCAACACAACCGGATACCCGGCGGTTCAGGAACAGGTTGTGCATCTTGTGAACCGCAAGTTGCCGGCACCTCGCGTGCACGCGCCGCTCAGAACGCTCCTGAGCCTTAACGATCCGGCGAAGATTCCGCTCATCCGCAAACCTGGCACGGACGAATCGGAAACCGTGTTTTATTTCCCGGGCTGCGGCAACGAGCGCCTGTATCCGGAAATCGGTCTTGCATCCCTTGCAATGCTTTACAACGCCGGCGTACAGACCGTGATGCCTCCCCGCTACATCTGCTGCGGATATCCGCAACGCGGTGCCGGACAAAATGCCCTTGCCGACCAGATCGTCACTGACAACCGGGTGATGTTCCACCGCATGGCAAACACGCTCAATTACCTTGACATCAAAACCGTCGTCGTGTCCTGCGGCACGTGCTTCAAGCAATTGAAGGACTATCACTTCGAGGAGATCTTCCCCGGATGCCGGATCATCGACATCCATGAGTACCTGCTCGAAAAGGGTGTGGTTGTCACCGGACAGGATCAGACTCGTTATCTTTTCCACGATCCTTGTCACACCCCCTTTACGGCCGCAAGTCCCATTACAGCCGTGAACCGAATTTTCAAGCCCTTTGACGGTTCATCCGTCCTTCAGACACAACGCTGCTGCGGCGAATCGGGAACATTTGCCGTCGGACGGCCGGATATTGCAACGCAGGTGCGCTTTCGCAAGGAGGAGGACATCCTCAAGGCAAAGAAACTTGTGCGGGGCGATGACTTCAGCGGCGAAGTGAGAATCCTTACCGCCTGCCCCGGATGTCTGCAGGGCATTTCCAGATATGGTGAACGCACTGGAACCAGCGCCGAATTCATGGTGGTCGAAATGGCTCGTCTCACTCTTGGCGACGACTGGATGAACAGCTTCATCAAACAGGTGAAAAAAGAGGGGATCGAAGGAATCCTTCTTTAGAAAATCATAAAAATTCCTACTATTTTTCTCGACTTTTTATGACAGATTGCGAACTTTGTACCAAAAAGCATCCGAAGGAACTCTGGAGAAATGACGTTTTTTACGTCATTGATGCTTCAGACGAGAATCTTCCAGGATTTATTCGCATTATTTCCTCGCGTCACGTGAAGGAAATGACCGATCTTTCGGAAAAAGATCAAAATATGATCATGACTGCCGTACTGCTAGCAGAAAAAATCATGATTTCCGCCATGAATCCGGACAAGGTGAATCTTGCGGAACTGGGAAACATGGTTCCGCATGTTCACTGGCACGTGATTGCGCGCTACAGGGACGACGCATTTTTCCCGGCCTCCATCTGGAGTGAAAAAGTAAGAAAAATGCCAGAAGCTCTTTTCGAGGAAAGACGCAAAAAAGCAGAAAAAATGGCTGAAAGTCTCGTTACGGCGCTCTCAGAACGATTCAGCCACTAAAAGGAGCAGTTCTTCAGTTCACTCCTGGGAGTCGCACGCCACAACTCAAGCAGCTTCATGCGCTCCTCATCGGAGATGTCCTGAAAGGAAAAATCAACCTCTCCGCTCGGCTCCCCGAGCCTGTTCGTGATGCGCACTCCGCGCACTTTCGGGGTTCTGGGGCCAGTGAGGAACTTCTGAGCCTCCTGTTGCGAAGAAAAAGCTTCAATTTCAACACCGAAGGAAAGCCCTCCCTGAAGAATTGCGCGGGCTTTCCTGTATCCCTGCTGCCTGAACTGCTTCTGGAATGCAAGCGCAGCTTCCTTATTGTCAAAGGGTCCGAGATACGCAATGTACATTTCCGGCAAAAAACGATCCTTCATGATCGCTTTTTCAAATAATCCGATTTTTTTGATTTTTGAAGCAATGTAGGCCGCAGACTTTTCCTTGAACGGTCCCCACACATAGCAGCCAATGTTGATTCCCCCCTTCTTCCTCTGTGCATCGGCCTCGGATTGTTGAGCATTGCTCGAATCCTTTATCACAAAGGCGATGTCCTTCACGATCCAGGTTTCATTCTGAAAATACGTCAGATAGCCCCAGTAGCCGACAAGCCCGGCAAGAAGCATTCCAGATACAAAAACCAGAAATTTTTTCACGACTTTTTTCCCGATTTTTCCAAAAATTTGCCTTTGAGATCCCTTAGGCCCGAAGCGCAAGCCCTCTTAAAACCAGATTGTGCTGCTGAACCGCCTGGGGATACTCCCGCTTGAGGTAGGGAGCCAGGAGCGGAGCCGCGCCGCCGGCAAAAAAGATCCTCGGCGCACTGAAGCCAGCGCGAATGACAGCTGACACAGCCCGATCAATGACGCCCAGGTGTGCTTCCAAAATACCGGTTGACATGGCGTCGGCAGTATTCGTCGGAAATTCGCTCTCCGAACCGATATGCCCCGGACGGCACCTTGTCCCCTTCAAGAGCGAATCAAACATCATTGAAGGCCCGGGAAGAATTCTTCCCCCCTTGAAAAACATGCAGTCCCCATCAGGAAGCACCGTATCGACCGTTGTTGCGGTTCCCATGTGGATCACCAGAAACGGTTCATGCGGCACAAGACTTGCTGCACCGATTGCCGCATGCCAGCGGTCCGAGCCAAGCTGCTCGTAGTCATCGTACCCGTTCACAAGGTGAAAGGAGCCGTCAAAGCGCCTTTCCGAATGAAGCCACTCCCACGGTATCTGATGTCGGTTGAAGAACTTGATCATGGAAAGCGCAAGGTTTTCACTTGAGACCATGCATCCGACGACTTTTCTTGGCTTTAGTGAAAGCCATCGCTCCTGGAGTTCTTCAGGCAACTGGTCGCGGCCCTGATGAATGAATGTACTCGGATCATCGGGAAAAGACGACACGGTCCATTTGAGTGCCGTATTGCCAAGGTCTATCAAAAGGTCTGTCATTGAAAACAAGCGATCCACGAAAGCACTATCAGGGTCCGTCCGTGGTTGAGACGCTCATCCCACCCTCTTCAGACCTGAAAGAAATTTTAAAAAGAATTTAGAAGTAAGTAGATGGTGTGCACAATTTTGTTGATAACATGAAAAACTTATTAAAAAATCAATACGTTATCCTGTTCATAAACATTTGAACAAGTCACTCAATTGCATGTTGGCGGAGTGTGAACGCATGTGAACGTCTCCTGCTGCGAAGGGATTGCCTCGAAAACCGGTCTTCACTTATCCATCCTTGTCAGACACTTATCCACAGGCTGTTCACAGAAAGTCTCGATCACGGTTCCTGCGACAGTCATTTTATTGCAACTCTTTATTTTCAATTGTGTTTTTGCGATTAGCGCTAAAGAGGACTTGCGCGAATACTAGATCTGGCGATAAAGTTATAGATCCCCATAATTCTAAGTACTTTCCTTTCTTCATGACCTCGGCAATTCCTGTCCCATGGTTTGCGCCAGCACTTTCGAGCGCCATTTCCCGGGCGATTCTGAACCTGGGGCGTCGAGTCGTGCTCTCCAAGGGGGAGGAGATTGTCTCTCCGGTGTTTTTCAGGCGGCTGGTGTTTGTGAAGTCGGGATTTCTTGCGCAATCCCTCATCAATCCAAGGAGCAACACTCCCTTCATGCTGACGCTCTCAGGCGCGATGAGTCTTGGGAGCACTGCCGGAGCCTCCGTGCAGCTCGATCAGCTTCCTCGCCGGTACTGGGCCGTCACGCCTTGCGAGATCTATACGATGATCCCGGAGATTCTTCTTCGTCTGGCGGACGTGGAGAAAAGCTGGGCGAGCGAGCTCAACAGCTATACGTTGCGCCGGGCCGCATGCGAGCGCCTGGGATTCATGATCTGCCAGATGATGGGCCACGAGCAGCGGCTCGGATGCTTCGTTCTGTCCGCTCTGATTGCTTCCGGATACGATTATGTCCGGGAATCTCAAAAGAGCCGCTCCTATGTTGCACTTCCTCATCTTCCTTCGCGTAAACTCATTGCATCAGTGACATCTAGTCCGATCGAAGTGCACAATGAGACATTGAGGGCATGGAGCCGTGATGCCGTTTTGCTGCACAAGGACGGAAAACTCTGGATGAGTGCGAGCGCGCTGGACGGGTATTGGGAGCAATTGCAGCCATTCCTCCAGATGCAGTCGCAGCTGGAGTCAGCCCTGAGGCCGAATGCAAGTCCGGCTGACGAGCTCAAACGTTTTGGGTAAAAAGAAACAGATATGAAGAAGACACTTTTCCTTGCATCGGTTCTTGCTGCAATCGGCTTGATGGTCTCCGGCTGTGCACCGATCATCCTAGGCGGCGCTGTTGCTGCAACAGGCACCGCGGTGTCTACGGCAACGGACCGCAGATCCACCGGATCAGTGGTCAATGACGAGGTTCTGGAAAAGCGCATCCCCTGGGAGATTTCCCAGAAACTTGGCGACACGCCTTCTCACATCACCGCTACCGCGTATAACGGAAAGGTTCTTCTCACGGGCGAAGTACCGACGGAGTCTGCGCGAGCCGTTGCGTCCGAAGTTGCCAAGACCAGTCTTGATGTCGGAGAAGTGATAAACGAGCTCGCCATTCAGGAAAATGTAGGCGCCATGCAGCGTCTTTCCGATTCGACTCTTGCAACGAAGGTGCGCTCTCGCTTGATCGCAACGGAGAACGTCTATCTCAATCAGATGAAGGTGACGGTGGACCGCGGCATCGTGTATCTCATGGGACTTGTGACGCCTGAAGAGAACAAGATTGCCTGCGAGACGGCGGCGAAGACCTCCGGCGTGCAGCGCGTCATTTCCGTCTGTGAAGTGCTCTCTGCCGAGCAGATCAAGCAGCGCATGAAGGAGCTGGAGGTTGAACCTGCGGCTGTGACCGAGGGGCAGACCGCACAAGTGGTTGAGTGATCGTTAGCCGATCATCCACTGCAGGATTGCTCCTGCAGTCAGAAGAGCCGAGAACATCAGTTCGAGTTTGACTGTTGCAAACAGAACCGGATTGAGTTCGTAGGCTCTTTTTGTTGGAAGCGTGCGGATAAGCGCCACTGCCTTTGGCAG
>DNLN01000188.1 GCA_003488465.1 Sutterella sp.
GCCCTGCTCTCCTCCTTTGCGAGCTACACGCTTGAGAAGAAGCTTGCCGGCGCCAAGGCCGATCCCCCGTTCGGGCAGGGCAACATCCGAGGCGTTGCCGGTCCCGAGTCGGCCAACAACGCAGGCTCCCAGACATCTTTCATTCCGATGCTCACGCTCGGCATTCCGTCGAACGCCGTCATGGCGCTCATGATCGGCGCAATGATGATCCACGACATCGTTCCCGGCCCGCAGGTGATGTCGACCGATCCCCGACTGTTCTGGGGACTGATCGTCTCCATGTGGATCGGCAATCTCATCCTCATCATCCTGAACCTGCCCATGATCCGCATCTGGGTACAGCTGCTCCGAGTGCCGTACCGCTGGCTCTACCCGGCGATCATCGTGTTCTGCTGCATCGGCGTGTACTCGATCAACAGCAATCCCTGGGACATCTGGGTGACGGTCTTCTTCGGCTTCGTGGGCTACATCTTCTACAAGCTCAACTGCGAGGGAGCGCCCCTGCTGCTCGGCTTCGTGCTCGGCCCCATGCTTGAAGAGAACCTGCGCCGGGCGCTGCTGCTCTCCCGCGGCGATCCCACGACGTTCCTCACGAGCCCCATCTCCTGCGGCCTGCTGATGACGGCGCTGTTCATGATCCTCATCGTCGTCGCCCCGGCAATCCGCCAGAAGCGAGAAATCGCCTTCCGTGACTAGGAGCTCAAGCCCCTCTGCCATAATTGCGCCTCAGCCGGCAATCCTGCCGGCCGAGCCCGCAACCGCCATGTTTGACTGTCTGCATCTTGCCGTGCGCCCCGAGCGGCGCATTCTTGCCGATCCCTACACCACGGTGCCTTCGCCTGAAATGATTGAGGCGAAGCGGCGCTTTGCCGCACCCGAAGGCTTCACCGGCCGGGTTGGCGTCATGATCGAGAATGCGGGGGGCGAACCTATTGCGAGCTTTTGCCTTGAACCGGTGACAAGCGGGATGGCGCAAAGCTACGAGGCTCTCACAGAAACGCTCCTGTGGCCCGTTCTGCCGCTTGACGAAGTTCCCGTCATGCGCTTTGTGAACGGCCGAGGCGAAGAGAGTTCGTCCCGAATGATCCTCAAGGCGCTGCTGGATGAATATCCTGTGAAGCCCTATTTCCAGGGCGGCCGGGAAATCCAGTGGCGCAAAGGGCAGCTCTGCCGCGCGTTTGCCGAATCCATGAGCGATCCGGCAATGCGGCTTCTTGCCGAGCACAACGCCTCACCCCAAGGCGAGCTCATCGGGCTTGGCGAATGGTGGGTCGGCGCAAGTCCCGCGCACGAGATGCGCTTTGACGGTACGTTCTACGCACCCCGGGCCTGCACAAAATTCCTCTACGCCTGGCTGATCGAAGGCGTGGAGCATGAACTAGCCAAACCCCTGGTCACCGAGCAGAGCATTCCGCAGATTCCCGTTCTCTATGAAGACCGGGACATGCTGGTCGTGAACAAGCCCGCCAGGCTGTCCTCGGTTCCGGGAATCCGGGAGACCGTGAGCTGCATGTCCGTACTCGAGCGCACCTACGGGCAGCTTTTCGTCGTGCACAGGCTCGATCTGGACACCTCGGGGGTCATCGCCTTCGCCCGCAACACGAAGGCGCTCGCAGTGCTCAACGATGCATTCCGAAGCGACCTTGTCATGAAGCGCTACGTAGCGCGTCTTGACGGCTCGGTTCCCTGCGAGCGGGGCTCGGTCGCCCTGCCGCTAAACGTCAACCGGCTGGACCGGCCGCGCCAGTGCGTGCTCTCCAAAGCAGCGGGCGGCAAGGCGAGTTCGACCGATTACGAGGTGATTTCAAGGGATCTTGTCTGCGGACGGCCGACAACGCTTGTCAACCTCTATCCGCAGACAGGCCGCACGCATCAGCTGCGCGTGCACTGCGCTCATGCCCAGGGGCTGGGATGTCCGATCGACGGGGATCCCTTCTACAGCCGCCTCGGACTACTGGCTGAAGGCACAAAAACCCGGCTTTGCCTGCATGCTGCCGCGCTCACGATCCCTCATCCGACAACCGGCGAAATCCTGCACATTGAGGCCGCGCACGCATTTCCCGATTTCTGATTTGGCGCAATCAAGCAAATAGTGAAGATTTCGACTAACATTAGAGGATTAGTGTCTGAAAATGACATGCTCTTTATCGCCCGGAAATTATTCAAAGATCCGGGCGTTCAACTCTAATGACCACAGATCACCCACAACCTGATCGAATAATTTTTCTGGAGAATGACTGATGCACGCCTCTTTTGAAGACTGGCTGCATGGTCAGTGGGCCAAGCGCGGAGCGCTGGCTGTTTCTCTTCTTCCCTTAAGCTGGATCTATTCCCTTGTCTGCCGCTCCCGCGCGGACAAAATCACCCCCGTCGAATTGCCCGTCCCCGTTGTCGTCGTTGGCAATATCTACGTGGGCGGCACCGGCAAGACTCCGATCACCATTCAACTCGTGCGCGAGCTGCGCGCTGCGGGCTTCAACCCCGGCGTCATCAGCCGCGGCTACGGCAGAAAGGATGATGCGGCCAAACTTGTCAATGACGACTCCCCCGCAGCCGAGGTCGGCGACGAGCCGCTGCTCATCAGAAAACTTGCGCAGTGCCCGGCGGCCGTCGGGCGCGACAGAGTCGCCGCTGCCAAACTGCTCCTTGCTCAGTACCCAAAAGTCGACGTCATCGTGAGCGACGACGGGCTGCAGCACAAGCGGCTTGCCCGCGACATGGAGATTGCCGTGATCGGCGCCAGAGGACTCGGCAATGGATGGACCATGCCCGCCGGTCCGCTGCGCGAGCCGCCGAGCAGACTCGATACGGTTGACGCACTCGTCATGAACGCCACGACGGACACCTTTGACAGCCACACACCGCGCTATGCCGCAACAAGCCAGCTCGGAATGTGCGTGCAGCTCGCGACCGGCCGCCACCGCGACATCGATGAGCTTTCTCAGGAAATCCAGAGCAAGAACGGCAAAACCCTTGCGGCTGCCGGCATTGCTGCGCCGGACCGATTCTTCGCCATGCTGCGCGCCCACGACATTGAAGGTGCAACGCTTGCTCTCGGCGATCACTACGATTACCAGGAAAATCCGTTTGCCGACTGGAAGGTTGACTACATCTTCATTACCGGCAAGGATGCCGTGAAGTGCAAGCAGATCCCGGCTCTTGCAAACGACCCCAGAATCTGGGTTGCGGAGCTGGAAATGCAACTTGACCCGTATCTCGTGCAGGCTGTGATCGAAAAAGTGCGCGAGACTGCCGAAAAAAAGAAGAAGGCTGAGCTGTAATGGATTCCCGCCTGACAGAAGTTCTTGTGTGCCCTGTATGCAAGGGTCCGCTCACGATGAGCAAAGACAAGAGTGAACTTTGCTGCCCGCGCTGCCGCCTTGCATTTGCCATCCGGGGCGGCATCGCCGTCATGCTTGAGAACGAAGCGCGGCAGATGACCGAACAGGAGGCCGAGAAGGCCCGCCCCAGCAAGATTGAGAGTTAGTCATGTCCTTTGTCGTCATCATCCCATCGCGGATGAAGTCCACTCGCCTGCCCGAAAAGCCCCTCAAGGACATCGCTGGCAAGCCAATGATCGTCCGCGTCGCTGAGCGCGCTCTCAAGTCGGGTGCGGACCAGGTCGTTGTGGCAACAGATCACCAGGCAATTGTTGATGCCTGCGAGCAGCACGGAATCCGCGCCCTGCTCACCGACCCTGATCATCCGACAGGCACCGACAGGCTTTCGGAAGCGGCCGGCCTTCTCGGTTTGGCTCCCGAAACGATCGTCGTCAACGTTCAGGGGGATGAGCCACTCATTCCAGTCGAGGTCATCTCGGCCGTTGCCCGGGAACTTGAGAACGCCCCCGACTGCGCAATTGCCACCGCCGCCCACCCGATCACGAGCCAGGACAATTTTTTCAATCCGAACGTTGTCAAGGTCGAACTCGACAAGTCGGGCCGTGCGATGACATTCACCCGGGCTCCCGTGCCCTGGCCTCGCGACGCCTTCCGGGAAGGCAAGCCGATGCCCAAGGGGCACTTGGCGCTGCACCACATCGGCCTGTATGCCTACAGAGCTGAATTTCTTGCGAAATTCCCGACTTTGGAGCGCGCTCCAATTGAGGCGAGCGAGTCGCTCGAGCAGCTGCGCGCCATGTGGCACGGCTACAAGATCGCCGTCATGGTGCTGCCCGACGACCTGCCTGCGGGCGTGGACACGCAGGAGGATCTTGACCGCGTTCGCGCTCTTTGGAACAACTGATCTCACAGGGATTGGAACAAGATGTCAAAGGCCCCTCTCAACACTGTCAGCGCTCCCATGCGCAGGATCGACCGGCTGCTTTCTGCCGAGGAGGCTCTGTTCATCGCCCAGAACACTCCGCATGCCGTTCTGGGAACCGTGGATGAGGCCGGCTACCCCTACTGTGTCCCCATCACTCCGGTCGTTGTCGAAGGCAAGGTGTACTTTCACTGCGCCAAGGGCGTCGGCAGAAAGCGCGACAACATGCTTGCCAACCCTCGCGTGAGCCTTTGCTTTATCGGCCGCGATGAGATTGCTAAAAACGAGTTCTCCGTAAACTACGCCTCCGCCGTCATCCAGGGCGAAGCCCGTCTGATTGAGGACGAGGCCGAGCAGAAGGCCGCCCTTCTGGCGATCTGCCGCGCCAAGGATCCCGAGGCTGGCGACGAGGCAAGCCTTCGCTTCATCGAGGCTGGCCTCGCTGCGATCGACATCTGGCAGATCAAGGTGACGAGCCTGACCGGCAAGGCAAGGAACAAGGAACTTTACTTTGCGGGCCGCGAGGTGTCTTGGCCCAAGCCCTCGAGCGCGTCCTGAAGCCCGCAGGGCACCCCTTGCGGCGACCGGCTCTGATTTCCGTTGCGATTTTCCTACAAAGACGCTTTAGGCTAAAATTCAAAGATTGCATTCAGCAGAAAGGGAAATCTCCCGATTTCCCCTTTTTGCCGATCGCTTATTGCATTCGACTCTTTCTATTGGAGACATACTCATGCGACTGATCCTGATCGGACCTCCGGGCGCCGGCAAGGGCACCCAGGCTGCTTACATCAAAGAGCATTTCGGCATTCCGCAGATCTCTACCGGCGACATGCTGCGTGCGGCCGTCAAGGCCGGCACCGA
>DNLN01000190.1 GCA_003488465.1 Sutterella sp.
TGCATCAAGTAGTCCTCAAATCCGGAGGTCGCCTGAAGCGTCATGCTCAAGTACTGCATTTACATCGGGCTCATTGCGGGCGCCATCGCGATGCAGTGGTCGCTGTGGTTCGGCAGGGGCGGGTACGCCCGCCTTGACGAACTGCAGACCGAGCTCACGACGATCCGGGCGGCCAACGAGGCGCTGCGCCGTGAAAACGAGGCGCTTGCGGCCGAGATCGAGTCCCTGGAAAACGGCAGTGCGGCGATCGAGGAGCGTGCCAGGCTTCGCCTCGGCATGATCCGCGAGGATGAGGTGCTCATCAGGCTCGTTCCTGAGGACGAGCTGCACGCCAAGCCCGAGGAGTCCGTGACGATGAGCTCGAAGCGGCATGTCTTCAGGCCCAAGCGCGCCGATCTGTACATCGAGGGAGAGCCTCCCAAGGATGACAGTGCCGGCAAGAAGCAATAGCTCTACAATGCGATCAATTTGGATCGATTTGCGATTCCAAAAGTTTTTTTAAAAGGAATCATTAAATGGCTCAGCAGATCATTCAGCAGCTCACCATTCACTTGAAGGGCGGCCAGACGATCAACGTTCAGTTCAACGCCGAGAAGGCCGAAGCGCTCAATCCGCAGATTGACTCGTTCCTGCATTTCCTGGGACAAAAGGACAAGCAGGACAACAACTTCCTCTTTCAGGGCGCCCGCGTGGTTCTCGTTCGCCTTTGCGAAGTGGCTGCCGCCGAGGTTGTCAGCATGATCCGCGAGGATGCCGAGCAGGCCAAGGCTCCCGCCGAGGCAAAGTAATCCTCAGCCTCCGGCTAGATCAAGCGCGTCGGGCCGCCCCTGTCGGGCGGCCTTCGCATGTTCAAGGACTGGAAACATTGGGAAAATGCTTGAGACCTATTTGCAAAATCCGACTGTTCTGCTAGCCGCAGCGCTTGCAGCGGGGTTCGTGCTGCTGGTTCTGCTCATGCTTGTGTTTTCTCTTCGGAGCGAAGCGCGCAGGGCGCGCGAGGAGACCGCGGCGCTCGAGGCGAGGCTTTCGGCGAGTCTGGATCGCGTCCGCGAATCGGGCAGCGAGGCCCTTCGAGCCGAACTCGGCCGGTTCCGCGACAGCCAGGGGAACAGCTTTGCGGCGCTGATCGACATCATGAGCCGCAGCGCCGACAGCCAGATGCAGCGCTCCGAGACGCTCGGGCAGACGCTCTCGGAGCGGCTCCTCGCGCAGGAGCGCGCCCAGGAGGCGCGGCTCGGAGCGTTTTCCGAGACGATGCGCTCGAGCCTTGAGGGCGTGCGCGCGACGCTTTCGGCCGATCTTGACCGCATGCGCTCGGGCAACGAAAAGACCCTTGCGCAAATCAGGGAATCGGTTGAGCAGAGGCTGCAGCAGACGATCTCCGATCGGCTTCAGACAAGCTTCAAGAGCGTGCAGGAGCAGCTCGCGGCGGTTGACAGGGGGCTCGGCGAAATGCGCCGCGTCGCTCAGGACGTGGACGGCCTGAGGCGCGTGCTCTCGAACGTGAAGGTGCGGGGAACGTTCGGCGAAGTGCAGCTCGCAAACATCCTCAACGAGATCCTGCTGCCCGAGCAGTTCGAGTGCAACGTGCCGACGCGCCCCGGCTCGGCCGAGCGCGTCGAGTTTGCGGTCGTGCTTCCCGGCCAGGGCGATCAGCGCGTACTGCTTCCGATCGACGCGAAGTTTCCGCTCGAGGACTATGCGAGGCTCTGCGACGCGCGTGAGCGCGCGGACAAGCAGCTCGAGATCGAGTCGGTGAAGAAGCTGCAGCAGAGAATCGAGCTTGAGGCCGGGAAAATCCGCGACAAGTACATCGAGGTGCCGTATACGACGAACTTTGCGGTGATGTACCTGCCGGTGGAGAGTCTCTGGGCTGAAGTGCTGCGCATTCCGGGGCTGCTTGAGTCCGTGCAGAGGCAATACCGGGTGACGATTGCCGGCCCGACCGTGCTTGCCGCACTGCTCAACAGCCTGCAGATGGGATTCAGGACGCTTGCCATCGAGCAAAGGAGCGCCGAGGTCTGGCATCTGCTCTCCGTGGTGAAGATGGAGTTCGAGCGGTTCGCCGCCGCCGTGGATACGGCCGAAAAACGCATGCAGAGCGTGCAGAGCGCGCTCGGCCAGGTGAAGACCCGCACGAACGTGATGCAAAGGAAACTCTCCGATGTGGCTGACGGTGCGGGCGTTGCGATCGAGTCCGAGCCAAAGGAGCAGGAGACGGCCTGAAGCGTTCGTGCGGCGCGCTGTCGGATAATCCCGCCGAGCAACGCGCAAAACCGCTCTTTTGAGAACGAGGCGGACGAGCTTGGCGGCCGCAAGGCAATGTAGGCTCCAAAATTGCGGAATTTCTTTGCTCTTTTGCGTGAAAACTCACTTAATCGGCGATAAACTCAACACGATGTGCCGAGGCCGTCTTGAGCCAGTTTTCCAAGATGTGCTGTGGGAACTCGGCACGAAATTATGGGTGCGCGTTTTTATGAAAAAACTTCTTGTTGCAGGGTCTGTTCTTGCTTTTACCGCTGCTGCCGGCGCTGCGCAGCTTGGCACGCTCTCGGTGTCTTCCAAACTCAATGAGCCGATGAAGGCGCTGCTCGAGGTGAAGGACGTTCCTGCCGACGGATCTGGGGTGAGTGTGGGTCTAGCCTCCCGGGTTGTCTACCAGTCTCTCGGCAAGACCTATGCCGATGAGTTGAGTGACATCACCGTGACGCTCGTGAGCGTTTCTCCCTACAGGCTCAGACTTGAAAGCACGCAGCCTGTGAAAACGGTCGATTTCCCGATCATTCTTGTCCTCGATGACGACGGACGCCGGGCGGCCAAGCTCTACAACCTGCACTTTGCGCCCCGCATGGGCGCAAGGCCCGTGCAGGAGACGACCACCTCGGCTCAATCTGCAGCGGCGGCCGCCCCCCGGCAGACAGCTGAAAGAACCGCAGACGCGGCGCGCCCGAAGCTTGCCGTCATTCCGAGTGCGGCGAGCCCCGCAGTTCCGAGTGCGTCGGTCAGGGCGCAAAAGCCTGTTGCCGCCGTGCAGACCGAGAAGAAGTCCTTCAGGGACGCGATCAACGAAACGATCAAGGAGACAGCTAGGGAGACCGTCCCGAGCGCCAAGCCGGCCGTCAAGCAGACCGCTTCGAGCGCCAAGCCGGCTGTCAAGGAAACCGTCAAGCCGCTTGCCGCTGCGAAGACTGACGTGAAGGCTGCGGCGCAAAAGGCCCAGGACGCCGTCAAGGCGCAGGTTCCTGCCAAGACGCAGACTGCGGCCAAGGCCGTTCAGACCAAGGCGGCTCCGGTAGCTGCCAAACACGCGGTCAAGAAGGCCGCGGCCGCTCCGGCGGGAACCGTCAATATTCGCCTCAAGGGCAAGCGAGAGACCGTCGAGGTCAAGCAGGGAATCACCCTTTGGTCCACGGTCAAGCCCTACGTTTCCCGCTATCCGGGTGCCGCCACGCAGCAGCTGATCGTGCAGACGATCCGCGACAACCCCTCGTGCTTTGAAGGCGGCAAGTCCTCGAGCGTGATCCGCGGCTGCCGCATGGTGCTGCCGCAGAGGATTACCGTGAGCAAGGCGGACGCCCTGTTCTATGTGAATAAACATCCGGACTGGGATGCGACCAAGTCTGTAGCCGAGCAGATCGAGGCGCATTCCGCCGCCCGCGCGCTTCCGGCGGCTCCCGTTTCCGCCCCCGCTCCCGCAGTGAAGGCGGCTGAGGAAAAGCCGGCTGCGGCCCCTTCTGAGAAAAAGGCCGAGCCTGTCGTTCAGCCAGAAATCAAGACCGAACCCGTGCCTCAGGCCGAGCCTGCCGTCAAGCAGGAAAAGCAGCCCGCAGAGCCCGTGAAGGCGGTCTCCGAGCAGGCGGCTCCCGCTCAGAAAGCCCAAGCCGCCAGCAGCGAGCCCGAAAAGAAGGCTCAGCCCGAGCAAAAGCCGGCTCAGCAGGCAAAGAGCACTGATGATTCCGGCAGCCCCTTCGCATGGATCCTGGGGCTGGTGCTTGCCCTTCTTGCCGCAATCGGCGTGGGCTACAACATGATCAAGCGCCGCAAGGCGCAAACCGCTGAGGCAGAAAAGACCTCGACGGTGGAATTCCGCGAGCCTGAACCGACTTCCAAGGAGCAGCTTGACGGCGCCGCGAAGATGGTTGAAAACCGCATTGAGGCCGATGAGGCTGCCGCCAGAGGGTTCCCGCAGTCAGCAAAGGCTGAGCCCGCAAAGACCGAGCAGGCTGAGCAGTCCTCGACATTCCCGACCGCTCCGGAAGGAATGGTCGAGGTCCAGTCCGAGCAAAGCCTTCTGGCGAAGATCGATCAGGCTCGCGCCTACATGGCTGTCGGCGCCAACGCCAAGGCCGTCAAGCAGCTTGAGGAAGTCATCAAGAACTCGAGCGGCAAGATCCAGCAGACGGCAAGCGACCTGATGGCGATGCTTGAGTCGAAGAAGTGACGCTCATGAACCGCGTTGCGCTCGGCATCGAATACGACGGCCGGGCGTACTGCGGCTGGCAGACCCAGCCCGATCAGCCCACGGTGCAGGACCGGTTGGAGCTCGCGCTCGGCAAGTTCGTCACGCATGAGGTGGCGACGATCTGCGCAGGCCGCACCGACACCGGCGTTCATGCCACCGGGCAGGTCGTTCACATAGACGTTGACTGCGTGCGCCCGCCCAGATCCTGGGTGCGCGGCGTCAACGTGTTTCTTCCCGATGACATTTCCGTTCGCTGGGCCGCCCCGGTGGACGAGACCTTTCACGCACGCTTTGGCGCGCAGTCCCGCACCTATGAGTATTGGATCGTCAATGATCCGGTGCGCTCACCGATCTTTCATGGCAGAACCGGCTGGGTGTGGCGTCCGTGCGATGCGGCTGCGATGCAGCGCGCATCGCGCTGTCTCATCGGCACGCATGACTTTTCAAGCTTCCGGGCTTCCGAGTGCCAGGCGGCCACTCCCGTGCGCACGGTGACGGACATTTCCGTAAGGCGCTTTGGCAAGCTGATCTGCATTTCCATCACTGCAAACGCATTCCTGCAGCACATGGTGCGAAACATCGTGGGCACGCTGATCTACGTTGGCGTGGGCAAGCAAAAGGAGGCCTGGGTGAAGGATGTGCTTGAGGCCAGGTCCCGCGATGTCGCGGCGCCAACCTTTGATCCTGCGGGACTTTATCTCACGGCCGTCCGGTATCCCGGGCAGTACGGCCTGCCCGCGGGGGGCGCCTCTGCCTTCGCATCCTTCGCCGAGCCGTAAAAGACGCTTACAAATTTTGCATTTCGCCTGTTCTCTGCAACCAATGCAACAAGGGTTTTGGGTAGACTTACCCTGTATTTTGCGAAGGAGAGGGCGGAAGGTTTTCCGCTGTCGCAAGACTGAGTTTTTGAAGGACTTCATGATATGAAACGCATTGGGCTTTTCATCCTAACCAACATTGCCGTCGTGGTCATGCTCGGCATCGTGCTCAACGTCGTGAGCATGGTGACCGGGGTTAATTTCGGACAGATGGCCGGCTCCGACCTTGATGTCACGGCGCTGCTGCTTTTTGCTCTGGTGGTTGGCTTTACCGGCTCCATCATTTCGCTGCTCATGAGCAAGCAGATGGCCAAGATGAGCATGGGCGTGCAGCTCATCAACACGAACAATCCGGCACCGGGGCTGGAGTCCTGGCTGGTTGATGTCGTGCGCGAGCTCTCCGAGAAGGCTGGCGTGAAGATGCCCGAGGTTGGCATCTACGATGGCGAGCCAAACGCCTTTG
>DNLN01000122.1 GCA_003488465.1 Sutterella sp.
GTCCGCGATAGACCCAGGTCTGCCAGGGCTCGCCCGAAAGCACGATTCCCAGCACCGAGACGGCGATGGCAAGCGCAAACACGCTCGGGGTGTACAGGGCGGCGAACCGGTCGATGAACCGCTGCATCGGCGCTTTTTTTTGCTCGGCCGACTCGACGGCGGCGATGATGCGGGCGGTCATGGAGTCGCCCGCCATCCTGGTCGAGCGGATGACTAGGCCGCTTTCAAGCGTGATGGCTCCGGCCCAGACGCTCGAGCCTTCTGTCTTGGGAACGGGCAGGCTTTCCCCCGTGATGGCCGATTCGTCCATCGCGCCCGTGCCTTCGATGACGACTCCGTCCAAGGCCGCCTGCTCGCCGGGCTCAAGCCGATAGACCGTGCCCACGGGAATGGATTCGGCGGGAAGTGCAACCCAGCTGCCGCGCATGCGTACGGTGACGGAGCTTGGCGCGTGGCCAAGCAGGGTGCGGATGGCGCTCTTCGCACGAGTTGCGGCAAGCGACTCGATCGCTTCGCCGATCTCGTAGAGCGTCATCACCATCGCGGCCTCGGGCCAGGACCCGAGCAGGCAGGCGCCGACGACGGCCACGGCCATCAGCGTGCTCATGTTGAAGTTGAACCGCAGAAGGTTCCTTGCGCCTCTGAGGATCGTGCCGCAGCCCGCAGAAGCGATCGCGGCAAGCGAAAGAGCGATCACCGCCGGCTCGGGCGCTGCAGTGAGCTCGAGGATTTCCGCGGCCGCCGCAAGGATCAGGGCGACGCCGAGCTTGACGAAGGGAGGCTTGCTTTGCTGTGCGACATCTGTCTTACGTTCGACGCGAATGTTCACCTTGACCGCAGCCTCGCAAAGGCGCTCGGCTGCGCTGAAAGCGGCCTTCGGGGCGAGCCGGCAGACGATGGTTTTTCCGTCTTCGCAAAGGCTCGCGTTCTCGCCGATCAGGGTGAGGATCCTGCCCGCGTCCCCTGGCTTGTCTTCCAGCTCAAAGAGGTACGTCTGCTCGGCGCAGGCGGCAACCTGCTCGCCCGGAAAGCCGAGCTCATCGAGCTTAGAGCTGATCCGGTTTGCGTCAAAGTCCCTGACGACCGTGAAGAACGCCTGACGCGAGGGCGGATCAAAGCGCATGGCAAGCAGCCCCGGCATGCCCGTGAGGGCGCGCTCGATCTCTCCAGCCTCCACCGGGCAGTCCATGAGCTCGATGCGAAAGACGATTTCCAGCTTTTCCTGTTCAACTTGTCCCATGATCCCGGGCTCCTCGCTTGTTTTGCTGGTAGCATTAAAAACCATGAAGTTGCTACAGGGTAAAGGGGCAGGCCATGCGAATCGGCGAATTGGCAAAACATGCGGGGGTTCCGGTTGAAACCGTGCGGTTTTATGAGGCGAAGGGACTGCTGCAGGCCCCGGTGCGCCTTGCGAACAATTACCGCTCGTACGGGCCGCGGCACCTGGCGCGGCTTCACTTCATCCGGCACTGCCGCAATCTGGACATTCCGCTTGCGGATATCGCGGCGCTCGTGTCCTTTGATCCGACAAACGGCGAGGATGCCGAGAAGATTCATGGCCTCATTGAGCGGCAGATCGGCAACATCGACACCCGGATCGCCGAACTCGAGACATTGCGAGGCCACCTGCACGATCTGCTCGGCCGCTGCCACGGACACCATTCGGGGCAAAAGTGCGGCGTGATCTGCGGACTTGAACAATGCGCGCCGGGACTTTGCGAACATTGCGAGCATCGGCTGGACAGATAGGAAATAGGACCAAAAGACATGAAGGAATACATTGGAATCATCGGCGTAGCCGCCGGCATGGCGATCGTGATCATCGCGCTGACGTACGGGTATGTGAAGTGGGCGCAGCGCTACGCGCCGGCGCTCGGGCACAGCACCGTGCGAAGCGGCATCGGCGGCGCGCTGATTCTGTTTTTCCTCGGGCAGATCGCGTGGGTGCTGCGGGCGCTCTGGGACGTGTCCTTTGCGCTCGGCAGCCTCACCCGGATCGCCGTGGCGGTGCCCTCGAAGCTGCCCGAGGCGCTGATGGTGGTGATGCCTTCGCTCGCGGCGCTGATCCTGGGGGCGGTGCTGCTCTGGGAGATGGGCTCAAAGCGAAAAAGCTACGTGCTCGGCGAGGCGATCGTGCTGCTCTGGCTCATGGGGCCTGTGGCGGCGCTCGCTCAAGGAGCCTACTTCAACCTGCATCTGGCGACGTTCTCGGCCGTACAGATCTTCGGCTGGGCGGTGCTTTGGACTGCATACCTTGCGGTGAGCCCGCGGTGTGCGCTCACCTACGGCACAAAGCGGGGAGCGAGGATCGCCAAAAGCGGCAGACTTCTCTGACTGCCCGAGAAAAAGAGGGGAGCCCGCGGCTCCCCTTTTCTTAGAAGGTGACGTGATCGGGATCAAGTCCCGAGAAGCACGCCGTGGGCAGCGTGTCGAGCCGCTCCATGTCGGCATCCGAGAGCTCAAACGAGAACAGGTCGGCGTTCTGGCGCTGATGCTCGACGTTCAGGGACTTCGGAACCGCAGCGATGCCGTGCTGCAGACACCAGCGCAGGATCACCTGCGAGGGCTTCACACCGATGCGGTCGGCGATCTCGCACACCGCGGGATGCCGCAGCAGCGCTCCGCGCCCGAGCGGCGACCAGGCGACAGCCTGAATGCCGTGCTCCTGGCAGAACTGCACCGTGGACATCTGCGTGTAGCCCGGATGGATCTCCAGCTGATTGACCATCGGGGCGATCTTGGCCTTGGCAAGCAGCGGCACCAGGTGGTGCACAAGGAAGTTGCTTACGCCGATCGAGCGGACAAGCCCGCCTTCATAGAGTTCCTCAAACGCGCGCCAGGTTCCCGAATTGATGCTCTGCCAGGTCATCGGCTCGCCCTTGGCGGCCGGCCACTGCATCAGGAACAAGTCGATGTACTCCAGTCCGAAGGCCTTGATCGAGGCGTTGAAGGCGTCAATGGCCGGACGGTGGCCGCGGTCGGCGTTCCAGAGCTTGGTGGTGATGAAG
>DNLN01000217.1:0-1362 GCA_003488465.1 Sutterella sp.
CCCTCTGCAGAGGGGAGTTGTTTAGACAAGAGGGGAAATATGGAGCGGGAGACGAGTCTCGAACTCGCGACCTCAACCTTGGCAAGGTTGCGCTCTACCAACTGAGCTACTCCCGCATTCGAATTTTTGTCCTTCGCTCACAATTCTGTGGAGGCGCGAGGCGGAATCGAACCGCCGTAAACGGATTTGCAATCCGGTGCATGGCCACTTTGCTATCGCGCCAAACCGCAAACTCCATCCAGAACGATGGAGCGGGAGACGAGTCTCGAACTCGCGACCTCAACCTTGGCAAGGTTGCGCTCTACCAACTGAGCTACTCCCGCATCGCGAAGAGTGCGAATTCTAACCAATCAATCGACCTTGTCAAGGCTGAAAAACTTCTGGCGTGCCACTCGGACGCCTTGCTAAACTCGCCAAACATCAAAAAGGCCTTTCATCTCATTGTCCTATGCCCACAATCACCCTATCGCCCGAACGAAACGCAAACGCATTGCCGGAGCTGCCCAAAGCCCTGAGGCTGCACATCGGCCTGTTCGGCATGCGAAACGCCGGCAAGTCATCCCTGATCAACCGGCTCACCGGACAGAATCTGTCAATCGTTTCGGACATCCCCGGCACAACGACCGATCCAGTGGAGAAGGCCTGTGAACTCCATCCGATCGGTCCGGTCGTCTTCATCGACACTGCCGGCATCGATGACACCGGAGAGCTGGGGGCTCTGCGCGTCGGGCGCTCGCTTTCGGTCATGCAATGGGTGGATCTTGCCCTCGTCGTCATTGATGCGTCTGCGGGAATCAGCGCCGATGACGAGAACCTGCTCGCAGGCATTCGCGCCCGGGGGATCCCGGCAATTGCAGTCCTCAACAAGGCCGACAGGATTTCCGGGAAGAGCGCCGCCACACTCGCACGCTCCCCGGCGCTTGCAGAACTTTGCGCCCTGCCCGTCTCTAGCCTGACGGGTGAAGGCATCGAAGCGCTTCGCGCACAGATCGCCCGCACGGTCTCCAAAACCTGGCAGCCTGACCGGCCGCTCACCGAAGGCCTTGTGCCCCGCGGCGGTCTTGCCGTTCTCGTAACCCCGATTGACTTCGGAGCCCCAAAGGGCCGGCTCATCCAGCCCCAGACTCAGACCATCAGGGAACTGATCGACCAAGGCAGCCGGTGCATCGTTGTGCGTGAGGATCAGGTTGCCGAGACGCTCTCCGAGTTAAAGCGCAAGCCTGATGCCGTGATCACGGACTCCCAGGCGATCAAGACCGTGGCCGGACAAGTCCCGGAAGACATTGCCCTCACGACCTTCTCCATCCTGATGGCCCGCTCAAAGTCCGACCTCACCGCACTGGCTCGCGCAACACCCCGCCT
>DNLN01000217.1:1405-4271 GCA_003488465.1 Sutterella sp.
CCCCGCCTGAACCTGCTCAGGCCGGGCGAGCGAATTCTGATCAGCGAGACCTGCTCGCACAATCCGCAGGGCGAGGACATCGGCCGGGTCAAGATTCCAAACTGGATTGCAAGAAACCAGGGCGGAGCCATGGACGTTACAGTTGCCGTCTCGAAGGACTTCCCCACCGACCTGACGCCTTTCAGCATCGTCATTCAGTGCGGCGGCTGCATGGTCACTCGCCGGCACATGCTCGCTCGCTTAAGGGAGTGCATCGCGCAGGGCGTGCCGATGACCAATTACGGGCTGGCGATCTCCGAACTGCAGGGCGTGCTCGAGCGCACGCTTTCGCCGTTCCCCGAGGCGCTCTCCGCCTACCGCTCCGAGCGAGAAAGGCTGGAGCGGTCGAGCGAGTCCTGATTTGACGGAGATCGAGGGGAAAAGCGTCCGCTAATCTTCGCGGATGCCCTTCATCTGTTTCTTTCTGGCATACATCGCGCGGTCGGCGCGCCTGAAGACATTCTCGACACTGGCATCGGAGATCGGATTGAACGCCGCAAAGCCGATGGCTGCCGAAACCTTCTCCCAAGCCTCCAGATGCTCGTCCTCCTTGAGGCTGTCGAGTCGACTGTTGAACTGCTCGATCAGCGAGTCGACGTTCTTGAGATCCACGCCCTTCAGAATGACAACGAATTCATCTCCGCCCACGCGATAGACAGTCGAATTCGAAAACACCCCGGTGATCACATCACAAAGCTTTCTGATCGCAACGTTCCCCTGCTCATGACCATAAATGTCATTGATCCGCTTTAGGAAATTCATGTCGATCACGGCAATGCCAAACGGCTCAGGGCTGCCATCCATGGCCCAGCACATGTCCTGCACCTCACGGTCATAGGCAAGCTTGTTGCGGATGCCCGTCAGAGCGTCCCTTGTCGCAAGCTCCTGCATGACTTCATTGCGCTTTTCGGAATCAGCCAGAGAGGAGATCGCACTACTCAACTTGTCAACCATGTCATTGAACTGTGCTGCCACGTCACCGACCTCGTCGTTCCTGACAATGGTCGCCTTGTGGTCAAGATGTCCCTCGCCGATGATCTTCATGTCGGCTCCGAGCTGCTCCATGGGCTTGGTAATGGTCGCCGCGATGCTTTCGGCCATCATGCTCACCACAACGATGAGTGCAAGAAGTGCGGCGAACGTGCCCAGAACGGAAATCCAGATCAACTTGTCAATGTAGGAGACATCGTTCAGGACAACGCTCTTGGGTACCTGAACCACCAGCGTCCAACCGACCCGCTTGACCTTCGCGTAGGCGTAAACCGTTTCGTTCTTTTCAAAAACGCCGACACTGCCCGAGAGCAGATTCTGAATCTCATCCTTGGTCAAGCCCGTGGCGTCGTCTGCAGAGTGGTTTACCGGCGCAAACGAGCCGTCCTGGGAAATGGACATGTTCCTCTTATGATAAGAGATCACCCCGCCATCACTGGTCACGGCAAAGGCACGGGCACCCTTGCCGGCATCGACGGCGATCATCTCGTCATAGAGCTGCCTCAGATTGAAGTCAGCGCACACGACCCCCTGACGAACCCCTTCGGCATCGCTGTATCCCTTGCCGATCGTGATGGTCAGCCCGCGGCCCTGGCTATCTTCGTAGACGCTCGTGTAAACGATTCCCCTGTTGCTCATGCCCTTCTTGAACCAATCCGAAGCACGATGGTCATAAAAGACATACTCGCCTTTCGGAACAGCGGTCAGGTAGGACCATTTGTCATAAGAGGGAAGGACGCCGCTGCGCGTCCCGACATAGATGGTGTCAATCAGACCGTCATTTTCCCTGGCAATTGGATCAAGGACTTCCTCCAGATGACTGAAAAAGAAGATGTCGTCCCTAGCCTCGGCACTCTGCACCGTGTCCTTGTCGACATAGAGCGCTGTCATTGCAAATGCGTTCTTGGGCGTACTCTTGAGAGGGGGATAAATGATCTTGCCGCTCGCGACAAGCTTGTCGCGGTTTTTGTACATGTTCTCAATGTAATCGGCAAAAAACGTAATGTACATTTCGAAGTTCCCGAAACGCACGTCGGTCAAAGCCGCCTTCTGCGCGACAATGCCTTGCAGATTCTGCTTGAGCTGGTTGGTCAGCATCCGCTCGGAATTGTCTTTGATGCTGAACATGACGACAAGGCTGACTCCAAGCATGGAGAGCATCGCGACTATGGCGGTCAGCAGTACTGCCCGCACAACTCGCTTTCGGATGGGGAGGCGTTCTGTTTTGCTTTCAGGCATACGAGGATTCGAGACACCATTACGATTCCGTCAAATGATAGAACGAAACTTATCCGATCCGCACCTCCCCGGTACAACAACTCCCCAAAAAAAAACCGCAGCACCTCGTCAACCAAGGTCTACGGCATTTTTGCTCTGATCATCGCAAAAACAAATTCCTGGCGGAAGCGGTGAGATTCGAACTCACGAACGGTATAAGCCGTCGCCAGTTTTCAAGACTGGTGCATTCAACCACTCTGCCACACTTCCGAAATCTAGTGGCGGATTCTAGCAGACTGCCATGCCGCTAATATCCTGCATTGTGCTGGGTCAGAATGACATCCCACATGATTTTTATGAGCCCACCGGCCATCACGATCTTGAGGATCCAAATGCCGATCCTCTTGAGTTTTTCCTCATCCATCTCGTAACCTTTCAGGAAAGTTGGCGCATTTTACGGGTTCAGCCCTAACCGAGCAAGTTCCTTCCCATGCCAGAGTCTATCCAAAGCCTGTTCGATCACTGCAAAGCCGTCATCTTCGATCTGGACGGCACGCTCATCAATTCGCTCGATGTTTGGAGCCGTGTTGACGAGACGCTTATCCGCCGCCTCACGGGC
>DNLN01000111.1 GCA_003488465.1 Sutterella sp.
GCACCGGAAAGCATGATGACGATCGCCTTTGAAAGCTTTGCCTTCAAGCATGGCATTCCTGTGGCTGCCGATCTGGTGTTTGACGTGCGCAATCTGCCAAACCCCTATTACGATCCCGCACTGCGCCCCTTCACCGGCAGGGATGCTCCGATCATCGAGTACCTCGACAAGCGCCCGGAGGTGCAAGACATGATCAGCGACATCGCGAACTTCATCCGCAAATGGCTTCCCTCGTTTGAGGCACAGCACAGGCACTACTTCACCGTCGCCATCGGCTGCACGGGCGGGCAGCACAGAAGCGTCTACGTTGCCGAATCGCTCAAAAAACGCTTTTCCGACATTTCGGGAACCGTCGTGCGCCATCGGCAGCTCAGCCGCAAGGCTGAACGGGAAAAGTCGGACTCGGTCCAGACGCTGTAGGCGCTCGCCGCCTCAGAAATTCCGGTGGTTTTGCTTATGCGCGAAATCGCTGGGCTTGGAAATCGGCCTTGATAGCGGCTCCAGGCTAACACGGTGTCACTCCTGGGCACCGATACAGGATCGGAGACTTGCACACCATTGCGATATTTCTGATCGCCAAGCAGGTTAGCCTTATCGTAAAAACCAGTCATCGGCGCGGGGCGTATCGCAACCAATGAGCCTCCCAACACAAACAGTCCCCCCAAGCAGACGCATGTTTAGCCGAGTGTCTGCAGGAACCGCCTGATCGGTGTCGGGATCGCCTGCCCGCCAAGCTCCCTCAAGCCGACCCATTTCCCAGCAGGAATCTCTGAGGCATTCTTGTCCGCAACATTGACGGCATAGACCCTTGCGTGCAGCGCATAGTGCGTGAACCGATGCGTGAATTCGCCTGCTGGGGCCGCGCCTTCGGGCACCGTCTGCACCTCCGGCAGACTCCAGAGCCCCTGCCAGACGCCCTTGCGAGTGCGATGCTCAAGGAGCACGGCATCAGATGCTCTGTAAAGCAGCATCGAGCGTTGAACCAATGGCACCTGTTTCCTGGCTTTAGGGACAGGGTATCTGTCGGCGAGCCCCTTCCCGGCAGCCTCACAGAATGCTCGAACCGGACAGCGCCCGCACTTCGGAGCGCTTTTCGTGCAGATCATCGCGCCAAGGTCCATGAGAGCTTGGTTGTAGACGCCGGGCTGCTCTCGGGAGACCACCTTTTGCGCATGAGCCCAAAGGATCTTCTGCGCGGCGGTACTCTCAATCGGTTGGTCCAGACAAAGCATGCGCGCAAAGACGCGCTTGACGTTGCCGTCGAGGATCGGAGCGGGCTCGCCAAAGCAAAAGCTCGAAATGGCCCCGGCGGTGCTCCTGCCGATGCCGGGCAGCTTGGCGAGTTCCTCTGCGGCATGCGGGAACTGCCCGCCCATCTCCTGCACCACGATCCTTGCGCAGGCGTGCAGGTTCCGTGCCCGCGAGTAGTAGCCAAGCCCTGCCCAAAGCCGCATCACGTCGTCTTCGGAAGCCGCAGCCAGGTCCCGCAGTGTCGGGAATGCCTTCAGAAAGCGCTCGAAATACTCAATGACAACCGAGACCTGCGTCTGCTGCAGCATGACTTCCGAAAGCCACCTGCGGTAGGGATCTGCCGTCATCCAGGGCAGGCCCCGGCGTCCGAACTCAAGCTGCCAGGCAACGAGCCGTGCAGCGATGTCTGCGCACCTTTCCGTCACTTCTGGCACCTGGGGCAGTAGAACGTGCTGCGTGCGCCCTGAACGATGCGCCTGATGGCGGCCCCGCACTGCGCGCAGGGCTTGCCCTCGCGGGCGTACACGCTGGTTTGAAGAGCGAAATATCCGGTCTCGCCGTTGGCCCCGTGAAAATCCCTGAGCGTTGAGCCGCCGGCCGCAATCGCTTCCGAGAGAACCTCGCGGATGCTCGTGAGAAGCCTTGAAGCCCGAACCCTGGAAATGCGCCCGGCAGGACGAGCCGGATGGATCCCGGCACGAAAAAGCGCTTCGCAGGCATAGATGTTGCCGCAGCCGACAACGCTTCTCCCCGACAGCAGCTCCTCCTTGATCGCGCGGCGGCTTTTCCGCAACGACTCGTAAAACCGCTCGTCCGTGAGCTCGCTGTCAAAGGGCTCGGGCCCGAGCGCCGAAAGAGGAGGCAGCGCATGGGGATCTTGCTCGAACCAGAGCATCGAGCCGAACCGCCTCGGATCGGTGTAGCGCACAAGCACTCTGCCAAAGACGATATCGACATGCTCGTGCCTCGTAGGAGGCGGCGCCGGCACTTCCCAGATTCTCCAGGAGCCGGTCATCCCGAGATGCAGCACGAGCCACCCGGCGGGCTTTCCCTTTCCATCCTCAAACCGCCAGATGAGATACTTGGCGCGTCGCTCGATCCCCGCGAGCGTGAGGCCCGGCAGAATGCGCTCGAACGGCGGCAGGGGCCCGCGCAGCTTCTTGCAGCGAACGGCGGCCGCATCGACTCTTTTCCCGACGATGGCCTCGCTCAGCCCCAGGCGCGTCACCTCAACTTCTGGTAGTTCTGGCATGGATTGGACTCGGAGACTTGAAGGATTGGCCGATCATACCGCGCACTTCAGCCCGATTTCATTTTTTGAGCGTATCATCCCGCTCACATTCGCCGAGTTAAGAAGACAACTTGCGGGGCGAACTTGAGAAATACCGCTAAAGCGTCGCACATGTGATGTCGCTGGATCCGTTATCCATCGCTCCCCGGTATGGCGCTTGAAGCGCACTTTGTAAGGAGCATGGCAAATGGCCAGCGATTTTCTTTTTACTTCCGAATCGGTGAGCGAAGGGCATCCTGACAAGGTTGCCGACCAGATTTCGGATGCCGTTCTTGATGCATGCCTTGAGCAGGATCCCTTGAGCCGCGTTGCCGCCGAAACGCTCTGCACGACGGGGTTGGTCGTTCTGGCCGGTGAAATCACCACCAACGCCAATGTCGACTACATCGGCATCACGCGCGATGTCCTCAAGCGCATCGGCTACGACAACTCCGAATACGGCATCGATCACCGCGGCTGCTCCGTGCACATCTGCTACGACAAGCAGTCGGGCGACATCGCCCAGGGCGTCGATGAGAAGAACAACGATCCGCTCACTCAGGGTGCCGGAGACCAGGGCCTGATGTTCGGCT
>DNLN01000098.1 GCA_003488465.1 Sutterella sp.
TTTTCTGGAGAAAACATTGTTTTCTCCAAATTACTCAATGGATTGAGTAAAACCGCTCAGTCCATTGAGCAATTCGTACAGCCATGTTCGAAACAGAAGTTGAGATCCTTGTCAGGCGACTCGCAGAACCGCGAAGATTCCTGCAGGTACACAAGGGGCCCCCGTCAGGTCGGCAAAACCACGGCGGCCCTGCAGGCGATGGATCGGCTTGCGCTGCCGCATCTTTTCTTTTCCGCCGACAATGTCCTCGGCGGTTCAGAGTGGATAGCGCAACGCTGGCAGGAGGCGCGCCTTGCAATGGAGCAGTCGGCGGAACGCGAGTTCGTGATCGCCTTTGACGAGATCCAGAAGACAGCCAACTGGAGCGAGGCGGTCAAGCGCCAACGGCGGCCCCTTGAGGCGTTGCTGCCGATGCCGATAGCCCGGCTTCTTGCCTGAATCTCCCGCAGACCAAAAACGAAAGCCGCCTCGAATAGCTGAATCCGAGGCGGCGGCAGGCTTCGAGTGCGAGAGGAGGCTGATCAGACGATGAGCACGTTCAACTCGCCCACGTTCGAGATGCCGCCCGTCAGCCGGTCGCCCTTCTTGACCGGTCCCACGCCCTTCGGGGTGCCCGTGAAGACGATGTCGCCCGGCTTGAGCTCCCAGAAGGTCGAAAGGTGCGCGATGAGGCTGGCCGCGCTGTGCATCATCTGGCTCGTTGCGCCTTCCTGCCTGCGCTCGCCGTTCACGTCAAGCCAGATCTGCAGGTTCCCGATGTCGCCCACGTCCGCGGCCTTCCTGATGGCCGTCACGGGCAGCGCCGCGTCGCACGTCTTGCCCTTTTCCCAGGGCTGGCCCTTGTCGCGCATGGCAAAGTGCCAGTCGCGCCGGGTGAAGTCGATGCCGACGGCGTAGCCGTAGACGCATGCCGCAGCCTGCTCCTCGGTGAGATTTCTGCCGCCCGACTTGAGCGCCACCACGAGCTCGATTTCGTGCTGGAAGTTGTTGCTCATCGGCGGATAGGGGACGGCCGCGAGCTGACCCTCGGGGACCGGGACGACGGCGTCCACGGGCTTGAGAAAGATGACCGGCTCGTCGGGTGCGCCAAGATCCTTGTTGTGGGCGGCGTAGTTGTGGCCGATGTGGAACACGCGGCGAAGCGGGAACAGCGCCTCGGGCTCGCCGACGATGGGAAGAACCGCCTGCGGGGGCGGAGCAAAGATGAAACCCATGGTGTGGTGCCTCTCAGAAAACAATCCCTCAAGTCTAGCCGCTTGCGGCGCGCCTAGTACACGCCGGGCAGCAGCCGCACGTAGCCCTTCTGGAGCATGCGCACGGGCGACCAGTCCTGCTTGGCTTTTCTCAGACCCGCAACGCCCAGATCCTCTTCGCGGTTGAGCAGCGTGACCGTGTCGGGCAGCAGCGCGGCAAATCCGCTTGAGAGCGCTGGGTAGGCCCCGACGCAGTCCTTGCCGGCCTTTTCGATGTGGATGGCAAAGACGCCCGGCGCGCACAGGGCGCCGTACGTGAAGCCGTAGACTGTCTCACCCTCCATGAGCACCCCGCCTATGAGGCCGAGTTCCTCGAAATGATCGAAGGCGAAGCCGATCGCCCAGCTTTCCTGTTCGAGATTGGCGCTCGGCTCGCGCTCGGCGAGCCAGCCCGAGAGGTATGCAAGGCAGGGCTCCCGCAGCTCTCTCGTGAGCGGGACGACCTTCGCGCCGGGATGCCCGCTGTAAAAGCGCCGCACGAAATTGCGCTTTCTGTGCATCGGGCGGCCGGCAAGCGATGCGATCGTCTCGCGCTCATAGAGATAGTCCCACCAGGCGTTTTCCGAGAAGATCGAAAAGTTCCGGTAGGGAAGGATTTCTCCGAGCCGCTCGGTGATTGTCCGGATGTTCCCGTACAGAAGCACTTCCCGGCCGATTGTGAGCAGATAGTCGTCGAATTCGGCGATGAACTCGCCGTCGGCTCTGCCGCCGATCGGCCAGCAGTACACCTCCGGCATCACCGAGCGGGGCCGCCATCTCAAAAAGAGCGAACCCTCGTGTATTGCAAAGTGAGTTTCCTTTTTCTGCGCAAGGCAGATGAGCGCCGCGGGCGAGAGATTGCAGTCGCCCGTGCCTCCAGCCGGAAGAAATTCCTTGAGAGCGCTCAGGGATTCAAGCGTGACCGGTTCGAAATTGAGAAACATGAGTTTTTGTCGAATTGTCAGTTTTTACGGGTTCGATTTTAGCCGTCGGGCTTGTGTGACAAAACTATTTTTCGTGTGACGACAAATGTGTCGAGTAGACGACGATTTGATTTGTGTTCTACAGATAAATTCCGAATAGCAGGAGGCTCCTTTTGAACTAGGCACTTTGGCGTATGCCGAGTGGCATTGCGCGCCTGCAGTTGCGGTTCATCGGGAGCCGACCCCATGCCAGGATTCCGGGCGGGGAGCATGTCCGATGCCACCTTCTCGGAAGCCGAATCGTTAAAAGGAGATTCGAATGAAGAGAACGAAAGCGACACCGGTTCTTGACTGGTTCAGAAAGACCGCCGTGGACATCGAGAACGATGAGGTGTGCCAATTCCAGGCTGCCGGCGGCAAGGTGATCGGGTGCCTGGATCCCGACACCCCGCTCGAGATTCTGGAAGCCGCGGGCGCAATGACCTATGCGCTGCGCGGTACCGGCACGGACGGCACGGAACTGGCCGATGCGTACTTCAAGCAGCTCACGTGCGAATACACCCGCGCCATTTTCAATCAGATTCTGGGGGAGGAGTACAAGTTCCTTGACGGCGCAGTCTTCTACAACAACTGCGACCACCAGCGCCGCATCTTCGACAACTGGATCGAGTTCGTCAAGGATTCGCCCGCCTACAGCTTCTTCTATCTGCCCAAGAAGCGCTCAGAGAGCGCCTACGAGTTCTACCGCAAGGAGATCGCTGGGCTCGTCGCGAAAACGGAAGCCCGGTACGGTGTGAAGATCACGCCCGAAAAGCTCCTTGAAGCGATCCGCGAGAGCAACCGCACCCGGCGCCTTGTCGCTGCGCTCTATGACCTCAGAAAGGGTGACGACGTCTACATCGACGGCGCTGAAATCGCCGACGTGCTGATGACGATCCGCTCCGTGCCCCGCAAGGTCGGCAACGACAAGCTGGAGGCTCTCATCGCCGAACTCAAGGCCGGCGGCGAGACCGTCCGTCCGAAGTATCGCCTGATGTTTGCCACGCACCACGCCGACCGCTCGGATCTGTCCGAGGTCCTCGAGAGCGAAGACGCGATGATTGTCACCGACTCGCTTGTCGCGGGCGTGTGGACGGCCGATGTCATGATCCCCGAAGAGGGCGACCCGCTCGAGAACATCATGCATTTTTACTTCTGGGACCGCACCCCGATGCCGCGCGTGTTCGGCACTCAGGATCAGCGTCTCGAGCACTACGTGCGCGTGATGAAGGAATTCAACGCCCAGGGCATCATTTCCGCCCGCGTTGCCTTCTGCGACCTGTGGGCCTTCGAGCAGTTCATGCTGCTTGACTATCTGAAGGAGCAGGGCGTGCCGCAGCTGCAGCTTGAAGTCGGCTACATCCTCACGGGCGAGGGTCAGATGCGCACCCGTCTGCAGGCGTTCCTCGAGAGCCTGCCCGCCAGAGCCTGACCGGCGCGTCGTCCATACAGAATTTAGGAGAGAACAATGACTGACAAATTTGCCCAGTTTGACGAAGGCATGCGCAAGGGCCTGACCCGCACGCAGGAGTACATCGATCGCCTGAAGGGGATCCTTGAGATGATGGGCAAGGCTCCGGCCGAGCAGCAGAATCCGATCGTGATGCGCCTGTTCCAGCTCTTCATCGAGTACAACCAGGAAAAGATCGACCGCGTCCTGACGGGCCGTCCCCTGGTGATGACCTGGTACGGCAACTGCCATGAGCTCTATTCGGGCATGGGCATCCTCGCCTTCAACCCGGTGGTCGACCTCATGATGCACCTGGGCTTTACCGATTACGCCGATGCCAAGTCCTGCGACAGCTTCCCGCTCGATCAGAACGTGTGCTCGCTCGTGCGCTATGCGGTGTACTCTGTCACCAACTGCCTGCATCCGCGTCCCAACGCATTCGTGGCGATGGAAGAGCCCTGCGACGGCCAGGTGATGCTGCATCAGGCCTTCAAGCGCACCAAGTACTTCCGCGACGTGCCCTGCTACGGCATCGATCCGTCCTACGGACACGAGCGCTCTGACTTCGAATATGTCGCCGAGCAGCTCTTCGAGCTCGTCCGGTTCCTTGAGAAGACCTGCGGGGTCGAGTACAAGTTCGAGAACCTTGCCAAGGTTGTGCGCGAGACCAACAAGCAGTACATGATCCAGAAGGAGCTGTGCAAGTGCATGATGGCGAGCCCGGCGCCGCTGCCGTCGTTCGTTGTGCCGGAAGTGTGCTGGCCGCTCACCCAGCACCTGCCCGCCGGCAACCAGGCCGCAACCGAACTCATGCAGATGATGCTCGGCGCTGCCAAGGCCAATGTCGAGGCGCATGTCGGTCCGGTCATGAACGAACAGGTCCGCATCCTCTGGCCCGACCTCGATCCGCTCTGGAACGGCGCGATCGGCGAATGGCTCGCCAAGGAATGGAACGCCGTGGTCGTGCAGTCCTTCCAGGGCAACGCCGCTCCCTACAAGGAGATCAACACCACCGACGAGCACGAGATGTTCGTCGGTCTGGCAAGCCGCATGGTTGCCGAGGTGCCGATGATCCGTCAGGGCCGCGGCTGGGTCGACGTGTTCCAGGAAGACGTCAACAGCATGATCGCCGACTACAACTGCAACGCCGTGATCTTCTCGGGTCACATGGGCCACAAGGACCAGTCGGGCGCCACGCAGTTCCTCAAGCGCTGCTGCCGCGACTCGGGCGTGCCGCTGCTTGCGCTTACGACGAGCTTGTTTGACGAGCGCTACACGCCGCTTGACCGCGTGAAGAACGACATCAGCAACTTCCTGTCTGCCGCCGGCTTCAAGCCCGCCTCTCAGCTCTGATTCCCTTCAGTTGGAGCTGCAGGACGCTCCGGGAGCGAATCGTGCTCCCGGACACAACGGCGATGGGGGCTGCTTGTTAGCATCACCCCATCGCCTTTTGCAACAAAGGATGTAAGAAATGGCACTTTACGGTGGACTGGATCTGGGTTCGACCACGGGCAAGCTCATGCTGATCGATGAGAACCGCAAGATTCTGGGTTGGTCGATCGTGCCCTCGCAGGGCGGTCCGGAAAAGACTGCGGCTGCGGCCCGGGCCAAGGCGTTCGAGGCGGCGGGTCTTTCCGAGGACACTAAAATCGACTACCTCATCGCGACCGGATACGGGCGCAACAATTTCAAGAGCAAGGACGAGGACATCTCCGAGATCTCGTGCCATGAGCTCGGCGCGCATACGCTGCAGCCCCAGGCCCGCACGATCGTTGACATCGGCGG